>SVLB01000016.1 GCA_015068135.1 Oscillospiraceae bacterium
TTCGAGGCAAGACGCAAGCTTCGCAGACGGGCTTTGTGCCCTTCAAGAAGCGGCAACGCGGCTTCGGAACGGCCCGGAGCCTCAGAAACGGGTTCGGATTATATGACTCAGCCTAAAATAGGATATTTGTGTTAGTTTACCACGTTATCCCGGAAAATGCAATACAAATGCACAGGAAATACCAAATTCCGAATACCAACCCCTGCGCGTCATTGTTATGAAAGTACCGCCCTCGGCGTTCCGACCGCGAAGCGGCAGTGCGGCATTAACAAAATCGGTGCATCGAGCCCCGATTTTGTTTCGGAACGCTGAGGTAAGCGAGAGGAGCGCCGCCAGTGACGGATGCAGCGACTCGAGCGCAGGGCAGCGGTCGACAGACGACGAAGCCGCATGGGCGGCAAGGAGTATGTCGGGTACCGCAACAGGACAGCGTTCCCTACGGTCATATCTTTAATATCTTCAGTATCTCAATATCTCCAATATCTTATATCTTATATCCCGTATCTGATATCTCAAAAAGCCTCCTGCCCATTCACTGCTGTGTACCGCTTTCGCCCTGCTTTTTTTCATGCTGGGTGCCAAAATAGAAGCTGACCACCATAGACACGATGATCATCACATTATCCGCGCTGATCCGTTCCTTCAGGGCCAGCACGGAAAACACCCCAACGACTGCCATGGTCACCAGGGTTTTGACCTTCAGAAGGTCTGCCAAATTACTGCACAATTTTTTCATGTTCCCTCTCCAAATCCGTCAGCCGGTGGTTGATCACCTGGATCTCATGCTCTACCACGGGCATTCTTCGGGCAAAATGGTTATGTTCCCGGACCTCCCTGGTCAGCTCCTCGATCTTGGTGTCGGTAACCGCCTGACTAACACGTATGATATTTTCACTTTTTCGGGCGGATGCGGCGCCGGTGAGCAGCACGCCCAAAAGGGACATGCCTCCCGTGATCACCGCAACCAAAACAGCCTCACTCATTGGTACACACTCCTTATACCCCCAGCAAAGCCTTCCAGGTATCGGAGGTGGTTACGCCGTCCACCGGCAGGTTCTTCACCTTTTGGAAGGCCTTGAGAACCGTTTGGGTCAGCTGCCCAAAATCGCCGTCTGCCCCATAGGGCTCCAGGCTGTAGCCATAACCCAAAAGCAGGTATTGCAGCGCCTTTACGGTATCCCCTGTTGCCCCCAGCTTCAAAGCGGGCAAGGTCAGCAGGGGCAACTCCTCACCGCCGGATTCCAGCCCCGCCACCCGGGCGATCGCCTCCATGGTGGCCCTTGCCATGGCCATGGCATAGGCATCCTGCAAAATAATGGGCACATCGGTCTGGGAGTCCATAAAGCCGTATTCCATGAGGACTGCGGGCATATTGGTGGTTCTTAAAACATAGAAATTCTCCGTCAGGGTCCCCTTCCACCGGTCTCCCCGGATGCCGCCGTAGGCCATGCAGGCATCATAAATGGCATCCCGGTACTGGGCGGCTTTTCCGCCCTCGGCGTAGCTGAAGGCAACCAGTCCGCCACCGGTACCGCCGTTGATGCCCGCATTGTGATGGATGGACAAAAAGAAGTCCGCCCCCCAGGCATTGGCCTTGTCTACTCTGGTCTTCAGCACCGTAGGCTCCAGGCCTGCCGGGTCATCCACCCGAAGAAGCTCCACCTCCGGATAGGCCTTGGCGGCCTGGGCAAAATACCTTGCCACCCGATCGTTGAGGATCCACTCATTGGTGCCGTTAGGGTCCAGGCTTTTGGGAATGCCATTGGAGGTGGCATTGTTGTGTCCTGCCCCGTATGCGATCTTAAACATAAAACGCCTCCTTACAAAATCATTGCTGCCTTTAATTTTTGATAGCTTTCGTATGTAGCGGCAGCCGACTGGGGGAAATAGCCACATTCCACCGTTACCGCCGGGTCTGCGGGTGTCAGGGTCATTGTCGGGCTCATAGACTGCAGTCCCCTCACCTTTCCCGTTTCGTCCGCTTCGGCAATTTGCGCTGGCTCATAGGGGGTATACGCCGTTGCCGCAGCTCCCAGCTCCAGCTGAAATTGGGTGCAGGGGGTGATCTCCTCTCCGGTGACCCAAAGCTGGATGGCAGTGACGGTGAAATCCTTTTTGCAGCGGATCACGTGATGACTGCCTGTCAAATTCGCCGCGTACTGAATACGTGGCCGGTTACCGGAGTTTGTGGCATAGGTACTGTCGATATAGACTCCCGATAATTGAGACGCGGTAATATCGGGGTCGATCGGCAGCGCAGAACCGTCCGCTTCCGTTCCGTAGAACATCAGGCGCCAAGCGGTATATTCCCCGTTGTGGGAAAAGGTGTATTTTTGTCCCGCCTTCATGAAAATAGGCTGTGCATTTTCCTGGGGCAGTGCGTTCCATTTGCTCATGGCAGACAGCAGGTTTTTTCCCTGTGCCGCTACGGATACTCCGGAGAAGTCATCCATATAGGGAGAAAATGCATCCGGTGTGGCAGTACCATGCACGATCATCAGATCGTGTACATAATTGATCTGGCCAGCATTGGAATAAAAGAACACCTTGCTGTTCAGGATCGTATCTGTCATGGTCAGGCTTGTTCCAAAGCTCCAGCTTCGCCCATATTCCTGCAGATAGATATAGGCGCGGGTTTCAATATCGGATGTTCCGGAAATGGTGTAGGTTTCTCCCGCACGTAAAGCCGGGGCAAGTTCCGTGAGGGTACTTCCGCAAGCAACACCGGTGGAAGTGGAAGTTGTGCAGTCTACCCGGATATCTCCGTTGTCAAGGCGATTGACATAGGACGTTCCTGTATTGTACCGAAGCTGCATGATATTGAATAAATTCTTGCTTCGCAGCTGTACCTTCACCGGATGCTCCGACGCCAGCACATCATCCACCCTTATCACAGGCCCGGAAACAGTGGTCCTGGCGGCATTCACCGCGTTTGCGACCAAAGGCGTATTGTCAGCAATGGTGATCAGCTTTTCCGCAACCGTCATTCGGAATCACCGCCGATCAGCTCCTCCTGCAGGGCAATGATGTGATCCAGGGCTTTCGAGATGTCGCCCAAGGACTCTGCTCCGTATTCTGTCCAGTCGCAGGAGCCGTCTTCATGGACGACGGCCCTTCGGATGGTGTTTTCCACCGTTGGGGCGCTGAAGACCATATTCCAAAAGGAATCGTTTTCCAAGTCGTAGTGGATCTCCACAAGGGGTAAATAAAAGGCCCAGGGGGATTCCTCCTCAAAGGCCAGGACCAGATCCCTGCCGCTTCTGTGGAGCCTGAAAAGCTTCTCGGGATCATCCAGAATACGGCATTCGTCCAGGGACATATTCACCACATACCGGTTCTGCACCTGGACAGCCGGCAGCATACTTACCCGGCTGACCTTCCCTTCCTCCACCGCCTCCACCGTCAGAACATTTCCGACCGCGGGGTTTTCCGGCTGGGGCAGTTTCGTAGGATCGGTGATGGCGTAGCTCTGACCGCCCACGGTCAGGCTGGTTATTTCTTTCATAGTGTTAAATCCTCCCATTTGAGTAATCGCCAGGGGCTGGCGCTCTCAGCCAAAGTGCGCAGGTAGCACCCGGTCGCCGAGGCATCCACCACCAGCTGTAAAGCCCCCATCCCCCAGGAAAACACCACAAGCCCTCCGGCAGTCACCGGCACATTCCGGCTCAGCTCCGTCAGGGCATAGGTGCCGGTACGCAAGCACGCGTCGGCATCCTGGCAAAGTCCCAGGCACAGATCCTGATCCGCTCCGTTGATCCCGGGGACGGTAATGGGTACATGGAACTGAAAATCCCTTTCTCCCCAGTCGAAGACCGGAACGCCCTTGCCCACCGTTACCTGCTTTGTGACGGTTTCCACCTGATCGGAAACCTTGACTGTCAGGGTATGGCTCCGGGTATAGTCCAGCCCCGTCAGTTCTCCCGCGGCTGTATAGGTATTGTCGGTCACTGTGGTCTGCAGGGCTACCGTCTCCCCGGTCAGGGTGGTGACCGTAGCCTCCAGGGTATTGTGGCAGGCACCAAAGGAGCCGCCGTAGCAGAGCCCCGTCACAAAAATGCGCACCTTGCCGCTGACGGGGTCGGTACGCTTGGCCTCCACCTTGGCAGATACGCTTACATAGCTGACCCAGGGCGCCTCCATAAGCAGCTCAGCCGTAAAGCCCCGGCTGTCCTTGGCGGCAATGTGGAACAAGGGACTTTCCACTCCCTCGATCACCACCTGCCCATTTTCCACAGGCAAGCCGTTTACCGTCAGGCTTTGGATGGTGGCGCCCTTTTGGGGGATCACCACCGGTCGGCAGCAGGCGGAAGAAAGATAGCGCACCAATACCTGAGGATCCCCCGTCAGCACCGCCGTTTGGGTATTGGCATCGGAAACACTGCCCGTAAGCACCGGCGCACATACCGCCGGATCTGCCAGCACCCGAAACTGTGCCACACTGGGCAGTCCCACAGGGGCAGATCCCATGTAGGTGGTACAGCTGAGGGTGCATTTGTCCTCGGTTTTGTCGGGGATCTGTTCATAAAACACCTCCGGGATGGGAAATATCACCGTCTGCGCCTGCAAATACACCGGCGTATCGCTGTGCCTTCCCTGGCTGTCCAAATAGCCCTGACAGCCCCCGAAGGTATAGCCCAGGGTGTAACAGTAGGATGCATGATTTCGGGTGACCGCAATGATCGCTGTCCCTCCAATATACGCATCGGTGGCGCCCAGGGTGCAGACCTCGCCGATGGGCGAAAGCTTCAAAATACCGCTGACCCGCATAAACGGCGGCCCATCGGCAGCCTCATCGGTCCAGCCCTGAACGGGAAAGCTTTTGCCGCCCTCGGCATTGTGGGTCACCGTTACCTGACCGGTCAGGAGGGTAACGCTTCCGCTGTTTCCAAGGACCACATCCGCAGTTTCGGAATACTCCTTTCCGTCCACACGCACATGGCAGTCAATTTTTCCTGAAAAAGCACTTTGGGTGCCGGAGCGCAGGAAAAGGCGGTACTCCAGCACCGAGGCATTGGCCTGGGGATCCACGGAAACCTCCGTGATCTCCAATCGCAGGGCAAAACCGCCGGTCACACTCCCCGGCGTCAGGTCGCCATAGGAATAATACTCTGTCATAATCCCTCCTCATCGATATAGAAGCAGGCTGTGCGGTTGGGATCCTGGGTGGTGGCATAGTCCTCCAACCGGCTGTGGCTGCCCAGGATCAGGTAGTTTTTCACCTGCACATCCACCGCCTTGACACCGGCATCACTGGCCTGCAAAATGGTCTGTCCCGCACGGCGTACATACATACCCGTATTGTCCAGGAGGTTTTCCATGGTCTGTCCGTCCTTGGAAATGAGCAGTCCTCCTTCGTCAAAGGTGTAGCCCGTGGAGGTGCTTACCCGGCTGACGCCCTGGGTTTGGATCCGGTCCACCTTCAGCTGCAGTCCCTGGGCATCCAGGCGCAGGTCCGCCATCCGGGAATCCACGCCCTGCAGGGTACTCTTCTGATTCTCCACCTGGGCATGGATGCCCTCCACTGTCAGAGCCAGCTTAGTCAGTGCCGCCTGGGCCTGACGGTTTTCCAGGCGCAGGCCGTCCAGGTCCAGGTTCATCTCCATGACCTTACCTGCCACAGACCCCAGACTTACCGCATTTACCGCGGCAGTGCTGTCCGGGCTGGCAGGGCCCCGGCTTTCCAGTTTCAGCTGTCCCCGGTCTATGTGATGGGTCATCACCAATGTGGAAACGGAATTTCCCTTGTGGTCGGTCACCCGGATCCGGTCACCGGGGGCGATTCCCTTCCATTGGGCCAGGGTCACCTGGCAGGGGGCATAAGAAAAGCCCGCCAGCTGTTCATACAGCCTTTGGGCTACGGGAAGGATGGCATCGGCAGAATCTGCCCGAAGCATGGGATTTCCCAGGATCTGCAGAGCCGTTCCCTCTGCCTCCCTGGGCCACGCCACCCCCACATCGTCATTTTTCGCCCGGATGCACACCCGCTCAATGGGCGCGGTGGTATAGCCGGATAACTGTAGGCTGTCCAGGGTGTAGGGGTACTGCTGCCAGTCATATTCATATACTGTAAGATTGCCTGCGGTTTCCTCCGCCTGCACCTGCAGGATCAGGTCTGTTTCCTCCCATTGGGAAGGTGCGGAAAGGGTCAGCCTTCCCGCCTCCCAGCTGCTTTCCAGCTCCTGCCTGCCCTGTTCGCTGACCGGGCCGATCCGCACCTGGGGCTTGTCCCCATACCAGGCAAAGCAAACCGCCCCATGGGGCAATGCCACAAGAAACCGTCCAAAGATCTGTCCCAGCCAATGCATCAGCTTGCGGCCCGTGACCTGGGCAGTAAAAGGAGGAACCGGATAGTCCCCATTGAGGACCGGGCTCTCTTCCAAAACCAGGCCGCAGGCCTGGCAAACCGCCTCTGCCAGCTTCCAGGCAGTTTCCGGCCAGGGATCCAGGGCAGTCAGCCAGTCGGTCAGATCCCGGTCCAGGCGGCTGATGCTGTCGTAGGCAGTGAGGGTCATGCGGTTGGCACCGCTAAGCCTGGGCTCCTCTGCAAAAAACCGGCCCAAAAGCGCAAGCGCTTCTCCTTCCTGCTCATAAAGCTGGACCGTGTCCCCCTGCTTGACCGGCGGTTCGTGATAATAGAAGATCTCCGCTTCCAGCATGGCGGCACAGCAAGCCCCGAGGGACTCTCCCGCGGCATCTGCCACACTGCGGGTCAGCTGGACCCGGCACAGCGCATCCTGCCCGGGGATGCCGGATGCCACGTGGGTGCCATCGGTTAAAACAAGCACATACTTTCCCATGTTCAGCACTCCACGATCCGAAAGCTATACCCACTCCACAGTCCCGTCCGGGCATTGCACCAGCTGATGCCGTAATTACTGCGGTAGCATCGGGTATCCTTTCTCTGGGTCGAATCCAGTCGGTCCGGATGGGTGAAGGTGAACACCGCCTCGGAGCCAAACAGCGATTCCATATAGTTTTTCTCTTCCTCTGTCAAATGGGCATAGGTAAAATCCCAGCTGCCCACCTTCTGCCGTACCAGGACCCTATGCATCACGCCGCTTTGGTCCCGGCCTGCGGAGTAAGCATCCAGGTCCTCAAAGCGCATGGCAACCTGGGCATCGGGTACCAGCATGGGTTTTCCGTTGATCTGAAACAGATCCGTTGTCTTTCGCATAGTCACCTCAAATTCCGTACATAATGGCTTGCTTTTGTTCATAGCGGTGGTTGGCGGCGGCAATCTCCCCATCGGTCAGACGGATATTGCGCACCGCCTCCAGGATCCTGCCCAGCAGCTCCACCGTGGCCCGATGACCGGACAGGTTCCCATCCTGCAGATCCTCCATAGCCAAACGCACCGCCTCGGTAATGGTTTCCAGAGGGGCTTCCACGTTGGTGCCGTGGCGCTGATCGCCCACCACCGCCATAAAGGGCTTGTTGGCAGGCAGTACCGCACCCTGTGCCAAATGGGGGATCCGGGGCATGGTTGCGCTCCATTTCAGCATGGAAAAGGGCATCTGACCGCCGATACGGACGGTACGCAGAGAATTGAGCGCATCATTGATGCCGTTGAAGGAATCGGGAACCAGGGCGTTGATCACATCGATCAGGGAATTGACCCGAAGCCGGAAGCCGGTGAGCACACCGGTTTTGATGCCGTTGAACACCGGTCCGTTGTCGGAGAATACATTCTTTACCCGATTCCAGGCATCGGAGAAGGTGCTTTGGAAAAAGCCGCCGGTTTGGGAAAACACCTGAGTGGTAGCATCCCAGGCCCCCTGGGCCTCATCCCCTGCATGCCGGAACATCTCAGAAAGGCAGTATTTGACCGGCTCACTCACATGGGTCTGAAACCAGGAGCCCATAGGTTGCCAGTTTTGGGTGATACTTCCCACGCTGGCAGTACTGGAAGTTTCCAGCTGCGCCAGCCGGTCCTTTAGTCCCAGGGCAGCGCCGGCAGTCAGATCGAGACTTCCGATCATCGTCCCCAGCTGACCCCGGGTCATGTTTACCACTTCTTCCAACGTCATGGTCTGGGTCTGGAAGGTCTCCATACCCTGGGTAGTTACCCCCAGCTGCAACGTCAGATACTGCCACATTCCCGTGTTTTCCGCCAGGTTCATGGTGTTTCGCAGAATCTCATCGCCCACCAGGGTCAATCCCCCGGCAACCCCTGTCAGGGTTCCCGGCAGATTGTCCATGGAGGCGATATTCATGGGCTTTAGGGTTTCCGCCCGAAGCTTCTGAAAGGCCTGGGTCACCTCCTCCACCTTTGCGGCAGCCGACCCGGAAGCCGGGGCCGCCAGGCGGTTAAGCTGGTCAAAGGACGCCAGGGCGCGGTTCAGCTTGCCGCCGCTTTTGGCGGTCTGCTCCACGGCCTTATTCAGGGCCGTCAAAGACTTTGCGGTATTCTTGCTTCCTGTGCCGATGTCCTTAAAGATACGGCGCAAGGAACCCATACTCCGGTTCAAAGACCGCAGATCCAATTCATTGTTTGCCATTGTTTCCTCCTTCCAGCATCGCCTCCAGCCGCTGCTTTTCTGCCAGCTGACTGGGGCTGAGCCGTTTTTTCAGCTCCACAGCCTCCCGGTTTTGGGCGTAGAACGCCTTCTCCCACCCATCCAGGGGCTTTCCTCTGCGCAGCTTGTCCCGGATGCCGACCAAGGTACTGAGCTGTCCCGGACCAATGGCATGAAACCAGGAGAGGAAGGTCCACCAGTGAATAAATTTCTCCTGGCGGATCTCCCGTCCCGCAATGCCGTTGATATCGGAAATAATGGGCATGGCATCCTGCTCCCAGTCCAAAAGCACCGGTCCGGGACTGACTTTCTGCCCGGCTGTGAGAAAGGCCGCCAACGCCTCAGCCGCCTGGGGCCAAAGGGCCTTTTCGATGGGCTCTTTGTAAAAAAGCCCAATGGCGATGGCCCAGGCCAAGGGCTGGGGATACCGGGGGTCATTGAGATAGGAAAGGATCTCCAATATATCCCGGTAGTCCCCATGGATCGGCACCTGACGGCCTCCTACCTCCAGGCTTTGGGGCAGGGACCAAAGCTTCATTCTCCCCTGCGCTCCTTCGCCTTTTGGATGGCCTCCTCCATCAGCACCTGCACACCGTATTCCAGGATCTGCTCCACCGCATTGAGGAAATTCCCCAGTACACTCACGCCGTTTTCGCACAGTGCCAGGCTGTTGCCGGGACCCAGAAGCTGCCAAAAATCGTTGCCGGGGAAAACCTCCTCCAGCATTTTACGGCAGCGCGTATCCGCATCGGCCCATTTTTCCGCAACGGAAGCGCCCTGGGGCTTTAGCTCCGTGATCCTCTCCTCCAGGGTCAGAAACCGTTCCAGCACACTGGGATCCCGGGGGTTAAACCGCAGAATACTGCCGTTTTCCAGGGGGTATTCCTCCATACCCGTGGAAAAAATCAGCTTTTCCATCCTTTACGCCTCCTGGGGGACAAAGGCCTTATCGGCGAGCTGGAAAACGCCCTTTTCCTTTGCGCCGGTGTAGTGGATGGTGAAGGGGATCTGATAGCCGGAAATATCGCCGCCATAGCCGGTGACCTCCAAATAAGCCTCCTCCCGGATGGCAGGGAAGCCGCCGTCCTCCTCCTGCTCCCACAGCTTGACCTCCACCACATGGGTCTTCAGCTGATCAAGCACCATGCCCTCATCGATGATCTGCTGCAGCCGCAAAAACAGACCCGTACCTGCCTCCGCGTAGTAGGGCTCTACAGCAGCGGTCTTCTCATAGCCGGAGATCCGCACAGAGGACTCGCCCAAAATATTCTTCTTGGTGTCCACCTGGGCAGACATTTGGGTGGTGTACTCCTCCAGATCCTTACCCAGTCGCTCATATACGCCCTTTCCTTCGGCATCCACGTCGATAAAATGGGCCAAATACTTTCTTTCAATTTTTGCCATTTTTAACTCCTTTCTGATTTTTCCTATGCAGCATAGCTGTCAAACTCCGCATCCAGCTTCACTGTATACACCGTGGTGCCCAGCTGCTTCTGCCAGTCGGCCCTGGCATTGGCGGCGGTCACCCGGCAGGGTCCGGCCGCCCCATGAAACACCGGGGTCAGTCCCAACCGGCTCTGCTCCAGTACCCAGCGGGAAAAGGCCTCCATCCAGCAGGCGCCCCCCTGCCGGGTCAAAAAGATCCGGCGAAGGGAAAAGCTGTGACGGCGCCGCTGGCGGACATTTCCCTGCACATCCTCCTGATGCTCCAATACTTCCAGGCCCTGATAGTAAAGACCGGCAGAATCCGGTGCTACCCCCAGCTGATCCAGCTCCGGCTTTGCCGAGCCCCACTGGGGAAAGGCGCAGATCCAATCCCGCAGCTTCTCCACATCCTGCATATTAACCTCCTGCCTCTGTGTGATGGACCGTTCCATCCACCCCCACAGCCTTTACCCAGGCCACCTGGGACAGTCCCGGCACACTGACCGGCAAGAACCGGTCCCAATCCACCTGCTCCGGACCGATCCCGGGGTAGATCCGGTCCTCCAGCTTTAGATCCGCTTTTCCGGGGGCGATCAGCAGAAACGCCCGCTGATGCCGCCCGTAGCGCTCGTAGCTGACTTTTTTATCCGTGTGGCTGTAATGGCAGCCGGTAAGTACCGTTCTTTGTACGCCCTCCGCTCCCTTGCGATACACCGTCACCCGATCCCGACCCAGGTTCATGCCCCCACCCCCCGGTACACCCGGAAGTAAGGGGCTATGGTCAAAAGGGCTCCCCGGATCAGACCGGGCCGGTTTTCATAGCGCAAAGACACCTCTCCCAAGGTCTTTTGCACCAGCCCCAAAGGCTCCTGGCGGAGCAGATACTCCGCCAGGGCGCAGATTGCCATGGTTTCTGCCTGGGGTTCCAAAGGAGTAAGGGTATAGCGGTCTGCCAGCCACCGAAACAGCGCCTGCGCCCGAAGGCCCAGGGCATCCCAGTCCTCCCGGGGGATCAGCGACCCCCGGAAGGTATCCGTGTAGCAGCCGTAGTCCATCATCAGCCGATGGCGATGTCCTTCAGCACCGCGGCCTTCAGGGTGTTCTTCAGGGCAACGCCTGCCACCAGCTCCACCTCACCGGTCTTCACCGCACCGGGCGCATTCAGGTCAGGCATGTAGGCGGTGATCACGCCGTTGCCCTGGGGAGAAATGCCGTGGAAGCCGTCCAGGCCCAGGCAGACTGCGTAAATGGCGGTCTTGCCCTCCTGGGTAGCCACCACATCCCGGCTCTCGTTGCCGTCAAAGAACTTGCCCATATCCACCATGGGGATACCGGCATAGGTCTCCACAGTGCGGCCGAAATCGTCCTTGTTGCGCTCGTAATAACCGGCACGGCGGGCAACGGAGCGCAGCTTGATGAGCATATCCCGGTTCATCAGCAGCATGGAGGCAGTGCCGTCCAGGGCGCTCAGGAAGCTGTCCATCTCGTCCAGGAAGGCGTTGTAGTTCTCGTCCAGCTCCTGGGAGGAGGTCAGGCTGACCGTGGAGGTGATCTCGTTGGCAGTGCCGGACAGCAGCTTTTTCAGACCGTCAAAGGTGCCGTTTTCGCCGTTGCCGTTAATGACCATCTCGTGGAAATAGTTGGCGGTTGCCTTGATCTTCTGCTCCGCCTGGAAGGCCAGCTCATCCACCGCACCGGAGGTGCCCTGAAGCACACGGTCTACCTGGAAGGCACCGCCCATGATGATGGCATCGGTGGTCTTCTGCTCACGCTTGGCCTCACCGGGGGTGTACTCGCTGCCCACAGTACGCACAGCGGCGGTGGCAGGGGTCTTCAGCTGGATGTAACCGTAGGTCAGGGTGGAGCCACCGGCACCGGGGCTGATCACGTTGTCAAACACCATGCCGTCCAGCAGCTGAGAGCTTCTGCGGAAGCAGTCTACCACCTGCTGATCCACCTTGTCCGCCATACCGATCTTTGCTTCATTCAGAGTAATTGCCATAATTTAATCATCCTTTCATTTTGTAAATCGTTCTTTTAATGCCCCCACCAGGGTGGTAGGGGTTTGGGGCGCAGTGTAGAGCGCGCCGGTACCCCCGGCGTAAGGGGGCGGGGTCTGGGTTCGGGCAAACAGATAGTCATGCTCCTTTTTCAGCTCTGTCAGAGCCTGATCCAAAGCGCTGTCCGTATCCTGCTGCCCCTGAAGTGTTTCCAGGTCCAAAACTGCGGAAATGGCCTTTACATTCCGTCCGCCGTGCCGGGTAATGGCCCGTTCCAGGCTCGCGGTAAAGGCCAGCCGGGAAAGCTCTGCGCTGTGCGCGCTGACAGCGCTGTTGTACTTCTCCTCCCAGCTTTGGGCCTGGTCCTTGTGGTGCTGGATGTCCCTGCCGTTTTCCGCCATGATGGCATCCACCACCTCCTTGGGTAAAGGCTGATCCCCCACCCGAAGGTCCTGCAAAAATTCCCGTTTCATGTTTTCTCCTTTCCGTGCTACGCTTTTTTACGATGGTCGCATCATCTGCACCCGGTCTTTTTTAACGCCCGACCGTGGGCGAAATTGACAAAAATACCTCTCCTAAGAACCATTGACAATTGTCAATCGTCAATTGTCAATTCCGGCATCAGGTCCTCCCGGATCTTTGCCTGCTGCTCTTTCGTTTCGGCAGGTCTGCCGAAGCGCCAGCCCAGGGCGATCTCCGGCTTCAAAAGTCCCGTTTCCACCATGGTCCGGTAGGCCTCCCAGGTCTTATCCTCGTCATAGAGCACACCGTTGCCCCAGTCCACGGAAACCTCCCCGGGCTGACCGGCTCCCTCCAGGCCATAAAGCGCACCCAGCTTGCCGCAGAGGGACAGCAGAGCCTCCAGCCCCTCCTGCCACATATGCTGCAGATCGATCACGGTCAGGTTAAAATCACCGGCTGAGGCGGCGATCTCTGTTGCGGTGCGCTCGTCCATGTTGGCATCGCTGAGCATGCCCCGTTTCAGACCTACAATGCTTTCCACATTCCGCAGATACTCCTGCTTTCTTGCCAAAAAGGACTGCTCCCGCAGATTGGGAGAAAAAATAGTAATGCCCACATGCTCCGGGTCATCGTCCAGCCCCACGAACACATGATCCTCCAGCCCCTTCGCCCCCAGCATATCCCCGGATACCACGATCCGGCTCTGTCCACGCCGGAACTCCCCGGATAGCTGGGCCTCGTTCTCATCGATATTGCCGATGAGTTCTGCGGCGGCGGCATACACGCTCACCGCCTCCCCGGAGCCGTCCACACAGTTGAGGATGGGCGTGCGCAGCTCCACAAGCCCAACGCCATTCAAAGGCGCAGAAAACACATACCCGGGAACCAGATCCCCATAGTCCGGGTGAGAATTCAGCGGCACTTCCTGCCCCAGGGACCGGTCATTGAGGGAGCGGTATAAGGTGTTGCGCAGGGTCAGATACCCCTGCCGATCCACGGTCCTGCGCTCCAAAAGGGTGTAAAAATACTTTCCATGGGTAGTTTTTTCCACTGTACCCATGTCTGTGACCTTTCCCTGGGCGTCCCGGGCAAAGATCAGCACATTGGGCCGTGCCACCACCCGGAAGGAAAACCCCTTCTCTCCGGGACAGGGCTTGAGAAAGCAAGCGCCGCCAACCAGTGCCTGGCTGACGGCCTCCTTGCGCACCGACTCCACTGCCTTAACAAGACTCTGTCCAAAGCCCGTGGTGCCGGTTGCCGCATATTCTCCAAACATGGCACGGATCAGCTTGGTCACCACCGTGTACGCCACCTTTTGGCAGGGATCTCCCCGGGACCGGTCGCCATAGTACAGCTGATACCAGTTTCCCATGGCCTTTCGCATGGCAGCAGAGGTTATATCCGCCGCCCCAAAGGCCCCTTCATAATCGTAAATGTTCATGTAAACCTCCATATTTCCATTACATCTAAGTCTAACTATATTTTCGTTACATCAAGACAGTATAATGCCACTCAGTTTAACGGTAAAATAGGTGCAGAAAGGGTGATGATGGTATGGACACCAATGAACGACTCCGACACCTGCTGATGCAACGAGGCTGGACAGAATACCGTTTGGCAAAGAAATGCGGTCTTAGCCAATCTACCATTGCAAATATTTATCGCCGAAATACCGTACCCTCAATTGCCACATTAGAGGTTATCTGCAATGGCTTCGGCATCACACTGTCCCAATTCTTTGCAGATGAAGAAATGGTTGAACTAACACCGGACTTGAAGGCCGTATTCGACAGTTGGGTCAACCTCACTCCTGAGCAAAAAGCCGCCGCCTTGCAAATGCTGCGAGCCATGGATCAATCCTAAACCCACAATGCCCACAGATTTTCGTCTGTGGGCATTTTTCTGTTGGATTCTGCCCAAGACGACACCATTCAATAGATTTCGACAGATTCCCTGTGCTAGCGTATAGTTAAGTTGAATAGCAATTGCAACTTAATATAACCTAAAGGAGCATCCAGTATGTTACGAAACGATTGTAAACGCCAGCAAATAACAGTCGCAAACCACGCAATTGCCAAAGTGGCAAAACAAAACGGAAAATCTATAGAACAAATCCGGGCTGCAATGACAGAAGCGATTGAAAACGCATATCATTGCCCTGATCCGTCGGCACAATCGCTGTGGGCTCAGGTTCCCCGTGAGGGTCAAGTCCCCACCCCGGAAGAACTGATCCTATGGGTCGTAAGCCAGCTTTCGCAATTGTGATCCATTCCCCCCCTCATCCACCATCCCGAGGGGGAAGGCTTTGCCGCTTCGCGGAGCGGGCCGGTGTAGGCACCGGCCCCTACAGTGCGTTCGTTCGCAAGGCCATTTGTTGCCGTGGCGATCCGTCATCACTTTGCACTTTGCACTTTGCATTTTGCATTCCATTGCACCCCACATCCGCCCCTACGGATGCCCTTGACAATTGTCAATCGTCAATTGTCAATTCTCTACGCTTGCGTATTCCCTTTTCCAGACCCCGGGTATAGGCTTCCAGCTCCCGGATCCGGGCAGCAAGGCGCTGATTGTCCCGAACCAGTCTGCGGCAGTCGGCAAAGACCGTTTGTTTCGCCCACATGGGCAAAAAATGTTCCAGTAACCACTTTTTCATGTAATCTCCTTTCTCATGACCGTGGCGCAGAAATAGCGCACATCGTCCATGGCATGATCGTTTTCCTTTACAGGGGCATCTCCCTCCGGCTGCCATTGGTAGAGGGAAAACTCCCGGATGGTATTGGTGCATTGGGGGCTGATCTGCAGCCGTCCTGCCGAGAGCAGGCTCATGACCAGGCGGATCCCCGGAAGGACCTGATTTCTTGCCTTGCGCACAGAAAACCGTCCCCGTTTGCGGATCAGGGCAATAAAAGAAGCCGCCGAAGGGTCCACGATCACATACTCGATCTGTATTCCCTCCGCCAGCTTTTCCAGGGCGCTATAATATTCTTCGTCTGTCATAGCCGCTCCTTTCGCGCGGCCATTGTAGTAGAACTCCCGGATCCGGACCGCCCTTCCCCCCTGCAGGCACCAAAGACCGGCAGAAAAGGGGTTCATGGTTCCGTAGTCCACGGAAATATAGTATTTTCCCCCGGTGGGGATCTGATCGGTCACATGAACGGCTCGGTCAAAGGCATACACCAGCCCCTCTGCCACGCACCACTGACCCAAAATATACCGGTTGTAGAACACCCCCGTGTACAGCCGGTGATACCGCTGCCGCACCTTTTGGGAAAGGCCCGGATTGTCGTCCATGGTAAATTGCAGCCGAAGGACATTCTTTTCGGAAGCCTTACAGATCCATTCCTTGTAAAACCAATGCTCCGGCCCGTCGGGGTTGCAGTTGAACCATAGCCGGGAGCCTTCCACCGAGCAGCGGGCCAGGGCCTGCTCCACAAAGGACCGGGGCATCAGGGCCACCTCATCCAGCAATACCCCTGCCAGGGTAATGCCCTGGATCTGCTTATAGGAGCTTTCGTCCTGACCGCCGAACAGGTAAAACACATTGCGCCTGCCCCCAATGGTCACCGTCAGCTTATTTTCCATACGGTTTTCCCGGATATGAAAGCCGGGACCCAGCCAGCAGGTTAGCTGACTGATCACATTTCTGCGAAGAGAGGTCACCGTTCTTCCGCAGATGGCGAAGGACTGCCCGGAAAAGGAAGCCATGGACCATAGGAAAAAGCCGCAGACCATAGCCAGGGTCTTTCCGGACCGCACCGCTCCGTCACAGATCAGCCCATCATAGTTTTGAAACTCCGGGCGGTTCCACCAGGACAGTGCCAGCAGCTGCCGTCCGCTGAACTTCGGGGATCCCATCTTCTTCCACCTCCTCTCCCGATGCCAGCAGCAGCGATTCCAAAAGTCCCCGGTCATCGGCCTCCGGGGCTGAGCCGTCAAACAAGGATAGATACTTACCCAAAAGCTCCAGGGCCTTGAGCTTATCGTAAAGCTTCACCTTCAGGCCGCCGCTGACCCGTTCCACTGAAGCCACCGCCCCGGCAGCCTCCCGGGAAAGGGTCCCGGTGTCCCGGATCTGCAAGGTCCCGTCCTTTACTTCCAAATAGTCCGCGGCATTGGCAAAGGCGATACATGCCAGCTCCGAAAGCACATGATTTTTGTCAATGGTCGTATCCATGCCTCCCTCCTTTGGGCATAAAAAATGCGCCCCGGAAACCTTCGCTTCCGGCGCGCTCGCCTTTTTTGATGGTATTAGTATACCACAGAAAATGCCGTTTGTCAATACCGACCTGGTCCCACCTGGTCCCGAAAAAGTCCCATTATCCCATAAAAGTCCCATTTTCAGTCACTTTTACAGCCCAAAAGTTCAGGATCTGTCATTTCGGAGCGCAAGCCATTTACATTCCCATCATGCCCTGGGAGGCCAAAAACAGGCACAGGGCGCTGAGTACAGGTGCCAGGGGGGATTTGGGGCCGGTGCTGATCCGGTCCAAAATGGCATCATACAGCCAAACCGTCACAGTATACACCGCCATGCCCCGAAGCCCCATCCAAAGGGCCTGGATGCCCAGGGCATACCCGGCGCAAAGGGGCAAAAGTCCGAAGCAAACAAGGCCCGAGACCGCAACGCAAATATAGCACCGCTTGGCACCGGGCGCCAGATAAAAATCCAAAACCAGTACCGCCAGGCAGAGCAGCACCATATTGGGGATATCTGCCTGGGGCAGGATCACCCGGGGCAGAAAGGTCCGCAGGACCAAAAACACAGCCAAAGTCACAAAGACCGCAACCGCCAGGGCGGTATTCAAAAACCAATTTCTTGTTTTCATCTTAACCTCCCCAGGAAGTGGCGCCGGAGTCGATATCCGCACCGGTCACATAGGCAACGGCGGAATTGACGCTCCGGGTGATGGCCTTGGAGGTCACCGTGGCGCCGGTGATGGCGTCCACCTGGGCATCCCCGTCGGTCTGCAGATACTGGGCCAAAAATGCATGATCCGTCAGGATCTTACTGCCCAAGCCCAAGGTCTCATGGGCATCGGAAACGGTCAGACCCGTCACCTTGCCCGCATTACTCACGCCCACAAACACGGTCACGGAATCGGCATAGCCCTGGACCCGGGTCTGCACCACAAAGCCGGTCTGCCCCTTATGAACAGACAGGATATTGGGATCTTCCCAGGTTTCCGCCTCCAAAGTAAAAGACGTACTGCCGGGCAGGAGGGTCTGCATCAGCTGCAGATGATCCTTCCGGGCGTTTTCTTTCGCGGTGGCACCCAAAATGCCACGCAAACCCAAAAGGGCGCAGGCCGCCAAAATCACAGCCAATGCCGGGAGCCAAATATGCTTTTTCATGCCCGGACACCTCCCTTTTTCGTGCCGAACCGGCGCAGAGGGGTATGGCGGTCAATGAACCACACCAAGCCGTTCATCAGCAAAATGGCATAGGTGACCCCCTCGGGGAACAGTCCGAAATACCGGAATACCACCGTCAGCGCACCGCAGCCAACGCCGTAAATCAGCTGTCCTTTGGGGGTTGCGGGAGAGGTGGCATAGTCCGTAGCCATGAAGATAGCGCCCAGCATCACACCGCCGCTCAAAAGGCTATAGAGCATCCACTGGATGGGGTTTCCGGTTTTGGAGAACACCAAAGTCAAAACCGCCACAGTCCCCAAATAGCTCAGAGGGATCCGGGGGCTGATGACCCGTCTGATCACCAGATAGACACCGCCCAAAATCAGGGCCAGGGCAGAGATCTCCCCAATAGAGCCGGGGCAGTTGCCCAAAAGCATATCCCAAAGGCTCTCCTCCGGAAGGGTGGGCATGACCATATGGTGCAGGGGCGTTGCCGAGGACACCGCATCCACACCGGACTGCACATACCGGGTCATCCCCACGGGATAGATCAGAAGCATCAGGGCTCTTGCAGCCAGTGCCGGATTAAACACATTCTGTCCCAGGCCGCCGCAGAGGCATTTGACCACCAAAATCGCAAACACACTGCCAAGGACCGCCAACCAATAGGGTACGGAAACCGGCAGAGTCATGGCAAGGAGCAGTCCCGTCACCAGGCAGGAGCAGTCCTTGGTGGTGTTTCTGCTCCGGGTCACAAGCCCATAGGCCCATTCCGTGACCACAGCGGTGGACATACATAAAAGGGTGATCACCGCCGCCCGCCAGCCCTGCATAACAATGCCCACCAGCAGCGCCGGCATGAGTGCCAGCACCACATCCAGCATGATCCGGCTGGTGCGGAAATTGCCCCGGATATGGGGGGAAGACGCCACAGTCAGTTTCATTTGGGTTGCGCCTCCTTCCAAAGCTGCTTACCCTTGCGGAAGACCTCCACCAAAGGAAGCTTTCCCGGGCAGGTAAAGGCACAGCAGCCGCATTCCATACAGTCCATAATGTGCAGCCGATCCAGTTCACTCACCTTCCCGGCATTGGTAAAGCGGTACATATACAGTGGCTGCAGATGCATGGGGCAGACCCCACAGCATTTGCCGCAGCGCAGGCATACGGGATTCTCCGCCGCCCCGTTTTCGTCCTTCAGAAGGCACAAAACGCAGTTGGTGGCCTTGATCACCGGCACGGACAGATCCTTTTGGGCGACACCCATCATGGGGCCGCCGCTGATCACCCGTTCCGTGCGGTCGTGGAGGCCGCCTGCCACCTGGATCAGGTCGTGGAAGGAGGTTCCCAGGGGTACAATGAAGTTTTGGGGCTTTGCAATGGCCTCACCGGAAACGGTGACCAGTCTTCTGGTCAGGGGCAAGCCCAGGCGCACCGCCCGGTAAATGGCAGCAAAGGTGGACACATTGAACACCGCACAGCCCGTAGACACGGGCAGCTGTCCCGGTGCCACCTGGCGACCGGTGACGGACTGGATCAGCTGCTTTTCCGCACCCTGGGGATACCGGGTGGGAAGCACCGCCAAACGGATGCCGGGATATTCGGGAAGCAGTTTTTCCAGGCCACGGATGGCCTCCTGCTTATTGTCCTCCACCGCCAGCACCCCCTCCCGGGGCTTCAGGATCTTCATCAAAACGGACATGCCCTCCAGCACCTGCCGGGGATCGCTCCGCAGAAGACTGTCGTCAGCGGTGATATAGGGCTCACATTCGCAGGCATTGGCAATGAGGGTATCCACCTTGCCCAGAGCGGACAAGGCCTTTACATTACCGGGGAAGGCGGCGCCGCCCATACCCACGATACCGGCCTCCCGGATGGCGGCAAGGACCGCGTCCTCGTCGGAGGCATCGGGAGGTGTGATCTTTACCGGGGTGTACTGATGGTCATTTTCAATGACCACGGACAGAATGTCCGTACCCCGGATATGGGGTCGGGGCTCAACGGCAATGACCTTGCCGGAGGCGCTGGCATGGACGGGAACGCACAGTCCCTCTCCGTCACCGATCTTCTGTCCCCAAAGCACCCGGTCCCCCACCTGTACCAGCGGGGTGCAGGGCGCACCGATATGCTGAACCATGGGGATCACCAGAATATCCGGATCCAGCCGGATAAATTCCGTGACCGCCGTGGACATTTCCTTTTGATACTTGGGGTGGATCCCCCCAAAGAATAAATGCTTCATGGGAAAAACCTCATGTTCTGATAAAATCGTAAAAGCCGGGGCTGTAAAACCGGTTTCCCTGGGCATCCACCCAAAGGGCCTGGGCCCCGAATCGGTCCAAAAGCAGCTGTCCCGCCTCCTTCGGCAGTAAAAACAGGGCTGTGGACAGCATATCCGCCACCCCGGAATCGGTGCAGACAATGCTCACGCTCCGCCAAAGGTTCCCGGGCTGCAGGGTCTGAGGGTCAATAATGTGGTGATAGGGGTTTCCCTCCACCGCGAACACGCGCTGATAATCTCCGCTGGTGACCACTGCCCCTTTGGAAAGATACACCGTATGCAGATAGGCATCGCCCCCATCGGGGTCCTGAATGCCCACCACCCAGGGGGTATCCTTGGCTTTCGGCCCGGTGGCGACCACATTGCCGCCCACACTGATGAGCAGACCTTCCGGCAGGCTCCGGGCAACCCGCTCCACCGCCCAGCCCTTGCCGATGGCACCCACATCCAAAGAAAGCCGGGGATCGGCAATATAGACCGTTCCGGCTTCTTTGTCCAAAATCACCTGGGAGGGATCGCAGTGCTCTGCCGCCTCCCGGAGTGCCTCCGGGTCGGGAAGCTTTCCATTGGCAGGATCGTTCAGTGCCTGGGTCCTGGCATCATGCCACAGCGACAGTACCGCACCCATGGCAACATTCACACGGCCCTGGGTCACGGTGTAGTATTCCATACAGTCCTCCAGCAGGGCCATCAGCTCCCCATCCACCGCCACCGGGGCGATCCCTGCCTGATCGTTGACGGTTTTCAGGTTGTTCAAGCCTTCATAGCTGTTATAAATATCAAAGAGCCGGTGATATACGGTCAGCCGGTCCCGTACCTGGTTGGCACGTTCTGTAAAGGCATCCGGATCCGGTGCCTTTCCCACCACCGTAGTCACCGTGTCAAACAGCTCCAAAAAGGTCGCCGTATACTGTTTGGATTCTGTTTGGGGCCGCGCCGGTGCGCAGCCCCAAAGAAAGATCAGCAGTATACCGATGACAGTGAGCCGTTTCACGACAGGGCCTTGGCGATCAGCGCCTGGAAGCCGCCAATGGCGATGGTCACTGTAGCCGCCAGGTCCGCCTCCGCGGGCTTACCCTCGGTCACGGCAATGCCCGCAACCTCCTGGGCAGTCTTGCCGGTCACATAGTTGGCAAAATTGGCGGCCTGCTGGTTCCACTCATACTTCGCGCCGCCCCATGCGACCATGCCGTACTGCTCGCCCAGCTCGTTTTTGGTGGACATGGGGGCAGTCAGATCAGAGGTGATGCCGCCCTGGACATTGAAGTTCACCTTTGCCTGGAGGCTGTCGATGACACAGCCGGTGATCACATCATCCCGGACAGTAAGGGCAGTGGCATCCACATCCAGCTGGGCAGTGCCGTCCTTTTCAGCGGTGGCAGAACTGGAGCTGTCCGCCTTGGCGGTGATGGCCAGCTTCAGGCTGTCCCCAGCCTGGGAGCCCACAGCGGTGGCATTGGCAACGGCCTTTTCGATGGCGGATACATAGCCGCCCAGGTAAATGGTTGCGGTGCTGGCAAGATCCGTCCCCTCAGGGGCATAGCCGGTCTCGTCAATCGCGCCGTTTTTCAGCTCCTCCACCGTCTTGCCCACAGCATACTGGGATAGCGCCCCGGCCTGCTGGTACCATTCGTGCTTGGCACCGCCGTAGGCGACCATGCCGTAGGAGTCGCCCAGTTCGTTTTTGGTGGCAATGGGGGCGGTCAGATCGGTGGTGATATTGCCTTCGGTGTCAAATGCCACCTTGCTGCCCAAAGAGTCCACCTGGCAGGCGGTGATCACGCCGTCACCGTCCACAGTAACCGCGACCACCGTCACATCGAAGCTGACCTCTCCGTCCTTGCTGTCGGCGGCACTGCCCACAATGGCAAGGCCCAGCTTCTGCTCCCCTTCGGTGACGACCTGAGGCTCGGTTTCCGTGGGTACGGGTGCGCCGCCCTGCACCGGGCAGGTCTCACAGCCGCAATTTTCCTGATAGATCACAGTGGTACCGGTACAACCGGCAAGCAGCCCCAAAACCAGGGAAACTATCACTGTAATTGCAATTTTCTTCATATAAATACTCCGTTTTTATCCTATTGTAGTGTCGTGACCCAAAATATCATTTCGGTGCGTTGTAGGGAACGCTGATCAATGGCTCGCGGGCTTTTTCTTCCGGTCCAAAAGCCATCCGATGGCCATGACCACCGCAAACACGATCAGATACCACACACAGCTAAAGCCGTGGCTGAAGGCGCAGGCGATCACCATGAACACCGAGCCGCAGAAGGCCAGGCTGGGCAGGACGAATCTGCGCATGGCAGAAACGCCTTTTTCCTTGCGCATCCACTGGATGAGCATGGGCAGATACATGAGATAAATGGTGATAATGGGAAGCTCCGTGGAGTCAAACACGAAGGCACCCTTCCAGGTTCCTGCCAAATTGGACAGGTAGAAGTAGACGAACCAAATGGCCGTGACCATCAGGGCAAACGCGCCGGAGTTGGGAGGCATATTGGTCTTCTTGTCCACCTGATCGAAGGTCTCGGGAGCAATGCCCTCTCCCCGGGCTGCCAGGGAGTACATACACCGGGTACAGCCCAGCATCAGACCGTTGGTGGTACCCAGGCAGGAGATGGCAACAAACAGCTTCAGCACATTGCCCATCACATTGCCGAACACATTGGAAAATGCCACCGTGGTGCCGCCTTCGTACAGCTCCTGATTGGTAGAGCCGCCGCAGACACCAATGTAGTAGAGCAGATACGCACAAATGATCACAATACCGCCAATCGTCAGCGCCTTGGGCAGATTCCGCTTGGAGTCCTTGATCTCGGCATTGATGGAGGTAGCGATGATCCAGCCCTCATAGGCAAAGGCGGTGGCGCAGACCGCGGTAAACAGCGGGAACGCGGCGACCTCCGTCCCCTCATTAAGAATGGCAGGGGTGGTAAAATTGTTGGCAAGATTGCCGGAGGTCAGTCCGTAGATCACACCGCCCACAGCCATGGCAGCCAGGGGGATCAGCTTGATCACCGTGGTGCTGGTCTGCAGCTTACCGGCAAGCTTGGGGGACAGAATGTTCACAAAGAAGGTCAGAACCAGATAGAACAGTGCCAAAGCAATGCACTCCGGTCCTACGATACAGCCGCCCTGGCTGGCAGGGATCAGCAGCGGGAAATCGGGATTCACGGAAACGATGAACTCCAGGGTATACCGGGCAGTGAGCCAGGCCAATGCGGAGGTCATACCGGGGAAATAGATGGTGGCAGAGAACCAGCCCATCATATAGCCGTATTTCCGTCCTACGGTAGCTTCCGCATAGTCCACAAGGCCGTTGACACGCTCATATTTCTGACCCATAAAGGAGAAGGTCAGCAGGCATACCAGCATAATGGCACCGCCAATGAGCCATGCCAGAATGCCCAGGGGCATATCGCCGCCGGTTTTTTCCAAAATGGTCTGTGCCTTGAAGAAAATACCGGAGCCTACTACAATGCCCACCACCATACAAATGGCAGTAAATAAGCCGTATTTCCGTTGTAGTTTGTTTTCCATAGGACATACCTCTCTTTCGGGATTTAACATGCCATTATTCTATACGAAGCCGGGTATAAAGTCAATCAATATCGTATTTCAGGAAGAAAAACCCAACTTTCTGTGTACAACTGTCCTCCCGTCAAAGACTCCCTTTCCATAGACCATAGTCATTTCGACGCGTCATTGCTATGAAAGTACCGCCCCTTGTAGGGGCCGAAGACCACTTCGGCCCACGGGCCGGTGTAGGCACCGGCCCCTACAGGGCCGCTTCGCGGTCGGAACGCCGAGGGCGTTCCCTACGAAGAAGCTGCGGATATCTTTCATATCTCATTATCCCAATATCTCAATATCTTATATCTTATATCTCATATCTGCCATCTGATATCTAAAAAAGGCGGCTGCCGAAGCAGCCGCCTTTGCCATTGGTCAATTAGCCCTCAGTATTCTCATCTTCGGGAGTCTCGGTGGTCTGGGGCAGCAGAGCATCGATTCCCCACTGGCTCACAACAGCCAGCTCCTCAGCGGTGAACATCTCCTGGATCGCCTGGATCTGCTCATCGGTGAAGCTTTCAAGATTCTCGTTAATCTTCTGGAGCATGGTCTTCATGGAGTAGCTGACGGTGGAGCTTGCGATCTCATCGCCGTCCTTCAGGGTCATGAATACCTCTGCGTTGACCGCCACATCACCCAGATTGATGATGTCGAAGTCCCTGAGCAGCAGGGTCCATTCCTTCTCGGAATCGAACTTGCTCACATCCAGAGATCTTACCACCACGTTGGTGGAATCGCCCAGCCACAGACGGAAGCCGAAGCGCTCGATCTGCTCCTGGACCTTCTGGTCGCCGGCAAACTGTGCCTTGTAGCCGAAGCCCTTATTGCCGGTTCTCAGGGTGACCTTGGTGATGCCAACGTAGTAACGGTGAGCGGAGTACACGCCATCCTCAACCAGGATCATGTAGCTCTTCACAGCACCGATCTGCTCAGCAGTGGTCTTGATGTTACCGGTGGTGACGGTGCCCATGTTGGCAGCATCCAGGGTAACAGTGCCGTAGCCGTTTTCGCAGTCGTAATCGTCGGTGGTGGTGTCGATGATGGTCAGCTCAACGCCCTCGCCCAGGATCAGGTTGGTCAAGTTGTGACCGTTCAGATCCAGGAGCATGGACTTGTTGATGATCGCGCCATCAAAGTCTCTGTTCAGGGTGTACCATACGCCCTGGGTGTCAGCCATCCACTCTTCCACGGTGGTGAAGCCGGCAACGGTATTGCCCTCGGCATCCATTGCGTGAATGGCGAAGTCGGACAGAACGATCTGGCCCTCGGTAGCGGTGGTGCCGTCTTCGTTGTCGATGGTGACCTCAACGTACTCTACGAAGTAACCGTTGGTCCAGGCCATAAACTTGTCCAGGTCCGCAGCCACAGCGCCCTTGGCAATGACACCGGCATCGTCGTTGATGGCATCCTTCTCCCATCTTCTGACCAGCATCAGGTTGGTACCGGTGTACTCACCGATCTGTACAGCAGCATCGGGGTTGATACGGGCATCGATCATCAGATCCAGAGCATCGTTGCCGTTGATGGTCAGATCGCCAACCAGGGTCAGAGTACCCTCATTCCAGATGGTGGTGCCCTTACCGGTGTTGTTGGTCAGGGTGACATTCTGCAGGGTCATTGCGCCGACGCCCTCGACGTAGATGCAGCGACCGCAGCCAGCCAGGTCCTCAGCGCTGTCAGCGATGACGGTATCCTGAATGGTGATGGTGCCCAGCTTGATGGCAACGCCGCCACCGTAGGAGGAGGTATCGGTGCAAACGCCGCCAAGGATCTGGCAGTTCTTAATGATGCGGGGCATATCCACCAGCTCAGCATTCTGCTCGCCGATGAACAGGTTTGCGCCCTTGTTGGCGGCCTTACCGCCGGTCAGGGTCACGTTGTCCCAATCCAGGTACTTGCCCCAGACGTTACCGCCGGAAGCAGCAGTCTCACCGCCGGAGATGGTGACATTCTTAGCGGTGAACAGAGTTGCGATGCACAGGCTGCCGCCAACCTGCTTGGCGTAACCGCCGGAGATGGTGCCGCCGGTCATGTCAAGGTTGGAAGCCCACATGTTACCGCCGAAGTTCTCTGCGTGACCGTCAGTGATCTCACCGCCGGTCATGATCGCGGAGTTCTGTGCGCGGACGTTACCGCCGTTGTGACGGGACCAGCCGTCAGCGATGGTACCACCGGACATGGTGAAGTCCCAAGCCCAGATGTTACCGCCGCCCTGGTAGATGCCGGTGTACAGGTCGGTGACCTTACCGCCGGAGATGGTGCCGCCGGTCATCTGGAAGATGCCGGGGTTATTGTCGTTCTGATACTCACAGGCGATGTTACCGCCGTAGGTCTCAGCAGTACCGTTTTGGATAGTACCGCCTTCGACAACGACAGTGCCGCCGTAGGTGTAGATGTTGGCGCCATAGCGGGACTTACCGCCCTCGATGACAGCCTCAGCGGTGATGGTTGCAGTGAAGTCGCCGTTGAGCTGCATATTGCCGCCGCCCTTCAGGGACTCACCGTTTGCGATAGTGCCGCCGGAAACGGTAATGTTTCTGGAGTAGATGTTACCGCCGTTGGTGTCTGCGTAGCCGTCAGCGATGGTACCGCCGGAAATGGTGGTAGCGCTGTCGCCGTCCACATAGGCGTTACCGCCGTTACCGCCGGCATTGGCAGTCTCACTCTTGATCGCCTGACCTCCGGTGATCTCACCGCCGGTCATGTTGATGCTGTAAGCATAGATGTTACCGCCCACGTTGGCAGTACCGCCGGAGATCTCAACACCCTCACCGATGGCCAGGTTACCGGCAAAGTAGATGTTACCGCCGAAGGTCATAGCCTTATCGGTTCTCTCCGTGTTGGCAGAACCGCCGGAGACGGTGGTGTTTTCCAGGGAGAAGGTAGAGCCGCTGGCCACATTGATGTTACCGCCGTTCTTTCTGGCGTAGCCATCGGTGATCTGGCAGCCGGAAATGGTCAGGGAACCGCCCTGGCAGAAGATATTACCGCCGCTGTAGGCAGAACCGCCGGTGACGGTGGAGTTGATCAGGGTCAATGCTGCATCCTTGGCAACGAAGAAGTTACCTGCAGACTCGCCTGTGGCAGAGCCGCCGGAAACGGTAGCACCGGTGACGGTGACAGAACCGCCCTCACCGATGGCAATGCTGCCGCCCAGGCTATTGGTGGCAGTACCGCCGGAGATGGTGCCGCCGTTGACGGTGACCGTACCCAGGGTGTAGATGTTGCCGCCGCGCTTTGCGACCTGACCGTCGCTGACAGTGGTGCCAGTCAGGTTCAGGGTGCCGCCGGCTGCCACATAGAAGTTACCGCCGTTGCCGAAGTCGGCAGGACCGCTGGTGAGGATGTTGTTACCGCCGGTGATGGTGCCGCCGGTGATATTGGCAATTGCGCCGCTGGCAATATACACACTGCCGCCGCCCTCATGGGTACCGCCGGAGATGGTGCCGCCGGTCATGGTCATGGTGCCGGTCAGATAGACATTGGAGCCCCAGCCGCCGTACATGGCACCGGGAGTGGTCTCAGTGGCCGCGATCCACTTAGCATAGGCAATACCGTCAGAAATCGTACCGCCGGTCATCACCAGGTTCTTGGTATAGATGTTGCCGCCCATGGACTGGTAGCTGGCATTATAGCTGTTGCCCTTACCTCCGGTAACCGTACCGGAGTGGATGGTCACAGTACCGCTGTCGCAGTAGATATTACCGCCCTTCGCCTGACGGGCGTAGCCGCCGGTGATGGTGGGGCCGTCCTCAGCGCCTTCCACACCGATCACAAAGGTACCGGTGGAGCCTGCCAGACGGATACTGCCGCCGTTCCACTGCCACTCGTTCTGACCGCCGGAGATCAAACCAGCCTTCAGCTGGATATTGTAAGCACCGGTAGCGTAGAGATTGGCTGCGGACTGCCTGGTGGTGGTGCCGATGAGCTCACCGCCGGTCATGGTCAGCTTACCGCCGCTGACGAGGATATTGCCGCCATGCTGGCCTACGCCAACACCGCCGGAGATGGTACCGCCGGAAATGGTGCCACTGGTGTAGCTATTCACAAGAGCGATGTTACCGCCCTTACCCTGACCGTTCTGGACGGTGCCGCCGGATACGGTCAAAGTAGCGGATTTGGTGCTGGAGCCTTCCACAGCGATGTTACCGCCGTTGCCGGTGGAAACGCCGCCGGAGACCAGACCTGCATCAATCTTGATCACACCCTGATAGGTATACAGGCTGCCGCCGTAGGCAGCCTCACCGCCCAGGACCTGACCGCCGTACAGGTTGATGTTGCAGCCGCTGCCGGCCATGGCATTACCGCCGCCCTTACCTGCCTTACCGCCGGAGATCACGCCGCCGTCGTACAGGTTCACGTTCCAGCGGGTATAAATGTTACCGCCGTTGGTGCTGGCAGTACCGTTAGAAACAGTGCCGCCATTGCGGATGTAAACTCTTGCAGCACTGTCGATGTTACCGCCCACGTTGGCAGTACCGCCGGTAACCGTACCGCCCTCGATGACCACATCACGGTGGGTACTGGTGGAGTCTTTGGCAGCGGAAGTATAAATGTTACCGCCTCTGTCAGTTGCAACACCGCCCTCTACGGTACCGCCGTAAAGATTGATGGCAGAAGCAGTCAGCGCGCTGATCAGGCCGCCTCTTTCTGCGGAAGCGCCCTCGGTGTTATACAGACGGCCGTTGTATACATTGAAGGTAGGATATACGGCATAGCCGTCCACCTTAGCCTCTTCCTGCATATAGGCAATGGCGCCGTACTGATAAGTACCGGTAGCGGTCAGGTTGCCGCCGTAGATGTTGACGGTGGCGCCGGACTGCAGGTAGAAGATACCGCCGCAGACAACAGAAGCGCGGGGAACATTGGTACCGGTGATGGTGCCGCCCCAGGTCCAGGTGCCGTCCGCACCCTGCTGGCCGGAGCAGTCGGTGATGGAGATCACAGAACCGGCCTTGGCGTAGCCAAAGATGGCAGTGGTGCCGGAAATATCATTGCCGTTCAGGCAGATATTCAGCTGGACATCCTGCTTGATAGAGGTGCAAGCGGAAACGGTCACGTCGCCTTCCAGGTAGTAGTTACCGGAAGCCAGGGTGCCGAAATCCACATTGCCGGAGATGGGGGACCACACTGCGGTCTCGTCGCAGACATGATCCTTCACGCCCTCAGCACAGCCACCGCAGACACAGTGGGTGTGGGTGTGGGTTACGGGGGGGACTACGCCGGGATCGCCTTCATCGCCATCGATGGGAATGTCGATGGTCTCGTCGCTGGCCCGGACTCCTTCTGTTGCGAAGGCGGAGACGATCAAAAGGCTCATGATCATCATAACCAACAACAGAACACTCAGGAATTTCTTCATTGCTTAGATCCTCCTTAATAATATTGGGAAACAAAATCGGTGTCAGCCTGGCGGAAGCCCATGCAAAGCCAGTCAAAAAGGAACCTGCCATTCTGAAAACCCAACCCACAGCACCCTTCCGTAGGCTGGGGGGCTTGCCTCCACCGCCGTGAGAAACCGACCCACAGCGCCCCTGCGTAGGGTGGGGTCATGACCCCACCGCTACACGGAAACGATCCAATGTTTTGACTTTTCAGAATAACAAATGCCTCTTGCAACCAGATCTGCAGAAAACCGGCACCAATATTTTTTCTCATGGTAATTGTAGCCCAACTTTGTCAATTTGTAAATGGCATTTTTTAAGATTGTTCAACAATTTTCTAAAGTTGGTGCATAATTCATGTATTTACATTGCGTTTTGTGTCGCAGTTTCTGGAATATCAGCCGTTACCGCCCCTCCTCCCCGGCTACAACGTTTTACCGGGATTACTGCCAAAAACCGGGATTGTCCGTGCATGATTGTTAGGAAAATAGCCTTTCGGCGCGAAGCCTTCCCCCGAGGGGTGGTGCGCCGCGCAGCGGCAAAGCCTTCTCCCTTGGGAGAAGGTGCCCCGAAGGGGCGGATGTGGGGTGTTATGGGCGAGAGCGCCCCAACAGAACTGCTCAGTACCCTTCAGACCCCTCATCCACCGCTTCGCGGTCCCCCTTCCCCCGAGGGGGGAAGGCTTTATTTGCCTTCTCCCCAGGGAGAAGGCTTTGCCGCTTCGCGGTCGGAACGCCGAGGTAAGCGAGAGGAGCGCCGCCTGTGGCGGATACAGCGACTCGAGCGCAGGGCAGCGGTCGGTGATCGACGCAGGCGTTCGCGCCAAGGAGAGCACCGGGCACCGCAACAGGATGCCGTTCCCTACGGATCTGTCGTTTCACATTTCAATATGTCAAAAAACCGGCTCCGAGGAGCCGGTTTTTGACATATTCACTTATATGGCTTACTTTGCCGTGAGCTTCAGCTCGGTTGCGGTCTGCTCGACCTTGCAGGTATCGTCCATGGAGGTAAATACCGTGGTATAGTCGAAGCTGTCGGCAATGTCCGCAAACACGCCGGGGGTGACCATGGAAACACCGATGGCCGCTCCGGTCTGGAAGCCGTCCGCGTGGATCTCGATCTTCTGACCGTTAAGTTTGATCTCATCGATCACCGCAGAGCCACCCAGGCTATACTGGATCGCACCGGCAAGACCCTCGATGCTCTTACCGGCAGACCCGTCAGCCACACCGGAAACAGAACCGCCGGTCATGGCGAAGTAGATCTTGGTGGAGGTATTGGTACGCAGGAACACGTTGGCGCCCTGATGGGCCTTACCGCCGGAGACCGTGCCACCCTGGATGAGGATGTTGGTCTTATTCTGCATACCGTAGATGTTGCCGCCGCCACCGTAGGTAGTCACAGTGGTAACTGTGCCGTCCCGAATGACGGAATCGCCCTTCATCACAAAAGTGCTGAACACAGCCAGGTTACCGCCGGCATTGATGGCAGTGCCCTTCTCAATGATGCCGCCCAGCATTTCCATTGTGCCGTTGTAGCCAATGTTGATATTGCCGCCTTCCTTGCCCCAGCCTTCGCTGATCACGCCGCCGTGCATAATGAGCTTGCCATTATTGATACGGATATTGCCGCCGCCGTTGGCGCTGCCGCTGCGTCCGCCGGTGATGAGGCCGCCGTACATGGTCATGACAGCGCCGCCGTCAATATACAGGTTGCCGCCGTGGCCGGTGGAAGTACCGCCGTAGATCTTACCGCCGTAGACATTCAGGGTGCCGGACACATTGCCGGTACCGCCGGTCTTGCTGCTTGCGGTCACGGTAAAGCCCTGGATATTGCCGCCGTAGATATGGAAGGCAGAACCGGCCAGGGTCTTGAAGGTTGCGCCGGAGTCGTTGAGGCCGCCCTTCACAGTGCCGGCATACTGCCGCTCACCGTTTTCCTCCTCAAAGCGGCAATCACACAGATTCAATGTGCCTTCCAGCTCAATGGCGCGGCAGTTGGAGGCAGTCAGGTCATTGCCGTTGAGACACAGGGTCGCGCTCTCGCCCTTGGCAACGCCCAAAGGCTTGGTCAGGGTCACATTCTCGGTCAGGTAATACACACCGCCGTTTTTCAGGGTGTAGTATGTGCCGTCCGTCACAAGATTCCCGTCAGGGCTTGTGAAGGCAGCCTGATCCAGCCCGGTCCAGGCCAGGGCGGTGCAGGTGGTATGGTCTCCCAATCCCACAGCACTTCCGCCGCAGATGCAGTGATTGTCATGTCCCTCAGGTGCTGCCTCGGGGAGCAGGCTCAGGGTGGACATAGCCGCATCGTAGTTGACCCCGTAGCCCATATCCGCGCTGGCGAACTTGCCGGACAGATCGGAGGTAACGGAGGTTGCGAACACACCGGGGATCTCCATCGCGACCGCGATGGGATCGGTGTTGTTCAGGCTGTTGAGCTTGAGCTCTACATCCTTGGCAAGCCACAGATCGCCACCCGTGATCCGGATATTGCCGCCCAGGGTGAGGGTGCTTCTGCTGGTATAGACATTGCTGCCCTTTGCCTGGCTTGCCACACCGCCGGTGATGGTACCGCCCAGCAGCTTCACCGCACCGGTGCTGGCAGAGTAGATATTGCCGCCGGTCTGCGCCGCACGTCCGCCGGAGATGGTGCCGCCGTACATAGTGAAGTAGCTCTTGCCCCAGATCTGGATATTACCGCCGGTCTTTTCCGTGCTGCCGCCGGTGATGGTGCCGCCGTACATGGTAAAGTAGGAGGACGCGGTGGAGTTGGTGATGCCGCCCTTATCCAGGGACACCGCCAGAACGCCGCCGATATTGTTCAGGGTCTGACCCATGCTGGTCAGGGTACCGGAGTACAGCTTCACATTGCCGCCGGCCACCAGCTTCATGGTACCGCCGTTATCCTTGACAACGCCGGACTTGATGGTACCGGTGGTCTTGCAGTCGCAGACCTCCAGGTTGCCGGCTACCAGCACTGCCTTGGCAGAAGCCCTGCTGACGGTAAAGCCGTTCAGGCAAAGGGTAATATTCTGATCGGGCATAATGCACAGCTGGTCGGGCAGGACCCAATCGCCGGACAGATAGTAGTGACCGTCAGAAGCAAACCGGATGCCCTTGGAGTTGCCGTCCGTGCCGGTGGCGGTGGTGAGGACCTCATCGCTCACCTCGGTCCAGCCGGATACGGACTGGCAGATGTGGTCACCCACGCCCAAAGCCTTGCCGCCGCAGACACAGTGGTCAGCATGGGCCACAGGGGCATTCTTCAGGGTCAGCTTGCCGTCCGCATAGCTGACCTGCAGCTCGGTATTGGCGGGATGGAAGTTTGCGGAGGTATCGGTCTTGGAGTCGCCGATCCTGCCGTTGGATGCCATAAAGATGCCGATGGAGGCATCGGTGGTAAGGCCCATATCCAAAACATGGAGGTTGCCGGTACTGCCCATGTACAGATCACCGATGGTGACCTTGCCGCCCAGGTACAAGGTATTTTTGCCCGCGTCATTCAGGCACAGATCCTTGCCGTTGGTGCCGGAGGCGATGCCGCCGGTGACGGTGGAATCCACAATGGTCACGGTAGCCTTATTGCTGCTGTTGTTGCCGGTGACATTGATATTGGCACCGCGCTCAGCGGGGGTGGAGCAGCCGGAGATGGTGCTGTTGACAATGACCGTCTTGGAGACCAATGCCAGCTGCAGGCCGGAAGCCTTCGTGGCATAGCCGTTGGTGGCAGTGACGTTATACATATTCAGAATGCCGGAGTTCATGATCAGACCGCCCTCGGACACAGCCACACGGTTGTCGCTGTCGTCGATACGGGTCATGGCCAGATTGTAAATGCTGACGCTGCTGGTACCATAGCTGTTACGGATGATACCGCCGCTTTCGCCGGAGACACCGGCAGCCTTCAGCTGACCGCCGTCCTTACAGCTGGTGATGGACAAAGAGGCCGTGTCCTTATTGAGCCAGAACAGACGGCTGTTCTCGCAGGTGATGGTAAAGCCGTTGAGACAGAGGTTCAGGCTGTTGGATTCCAGCTTGTGGCAGGTATCCAGCTTCACGTCCTGGGTCAGGTACCAGTAGCCGGAGGTGGGCAGGCTGTCGCCGGAGGTCCACTCCTGATACAGCACGTTTTCGCACTCGTGGGCGTACAGGCCGCTGGCAGTACCGCCGCACTGGCAGTGGACATGGCCCTGGGCGCTGGCGCTCAGGCTCAGCTTCAGTTCATTATCCTTATAGGCAACCGTCAGATCCTCGTTGGCACTTGCAAACCAGGCACTCAGATCTTCTGCGCTCTCGGCAAACACACCGGGGTTGGCCTTACCCACAGTCATGACCTCAGTGGGAGCATAGTCTTCCAAAACCAGCTTGACGTCTCCCTCCAGGAAGATATCCGCACCGGTGTTGCCGTAGATCTTCATACCGTTGCCGATGGTGATGTTACGGTTGGTGGTGATACCGCCGCCCTGGGAGGAGTCACCGCCGGTGATGGTACCGCCCAGCAGCTTCACTACGCAGCCGGCGCCGGCAACGGACACATTGCCGCCCTTGGTGTCGGCCTTACCGTCACGGATCACACCGCCGTACATGGTGAAGTGGGCGCTGTGCCACACGTTGACGTTACCGCCGTTGTTAGCCCGGCCACCGGCGACGGTGCCGCCGTACATATTGAATACGCCGGGACGGGTATCGTTGGGATCGGCAATGTAGCCCTTATCCTGGGTGCTGTTCACAACACCGCCGGTGCCTACCTTAGCATCGCAGGTCAGGGTACCGCCGAACAGATTGCAGGTACCGCCGGAGACGATCTTCACTGTACCGGAGTTGCTGGTCTCAGCACCGGAAGCGGTTCCGGAGCCGCTGCAATCGGTGATATTCAGCTTACCGGCAACCATAAACAGCCCACCGCCGGGGCGGGTCAGATCACAGCCATTGAGGCAGACGGTGATCTCCTGGTCGGGCATAATGCAGATCTGCCTGGCAGAGGCGTAGTCCAAAGTCAGGTAGTAGTTGCCGCTTTCCTTGAACTTGACGCCCTGGACCTTGTCATTGGTGCCCATAGCCTCCTCAAATACCGCGTCGGTCAGCTCGGTCCAGCCGGTGAGCTCCTGGCAGGTATGATCGCCGATGGCACCCAGCCCCGCGCAGGCGCAGTGGTCATTTTCATGGGTCTTGGGCTCGATGATGCACTTGAAGGACAGCTCCTTGGTGTCTGCATCATAAACGGGGATATAATCGTTGCTGTCGTAGCTTTCCACGCAGGCAGCGGCAGTCTCGTCCGCCTGGGTCATGATCACCTGCTCACCGGCCTCTACAACGATCCGGGAAGCGGGATCCAGACCCTCATTGACGAACAGGGCCTGCGCGCTCATAAGCAGATTGTCCTTACCGTTTTCATGGATCTGGACATTGCCGGCAATACCGACAGTGCCCTTGGAGAAGTTCAGTCCGGAACCGCCCTTGTCATCGGAGTTGACAAGGGTCAGACCGTTGATCTTCATCTCCTTGTCGGAGCTGATGTTGAAGTTATCGGACTTACCGCCGGACTGGCCGTCGGTCAAAGTGACGTTTTCCACATAGAAAGCGCCATTATTGATGTGGATGTTACCGCCGTTGCCGGTGGCCACACCGCCGGTGACGGTAGAATCGAACATCCGCAGAACGCCGGTGGGGTTAATATGCAGACCGCCGCCGGTGGAGGAGGAGGTACCGCCGTGTACATTACAGTTATAGAGGCTAATCGTGCCGGAAGCGGAGATGATGCCGCCCTGGTTGGCAACATTGGCATCGGTATCGTCAGCCGTCAGCTCCAGATTCCACAGCTTGACATAGGCTTCACCGGCATTGGTGTACATACGGATCACACCGCCGGACTCGCCGTTGATGCCCGTACCTACCAGCTTGCCGCCGCCCACATGGTCGCAGATGCTCAGCTGACCGCCGGATTTAACGAAGAAGCAGCGTCCGTCAGAGGAAATGGTATGACCGTCCAGGCGCAGGGCCACGGTCATGCCCTCCACGAGGAAGCCCTCGGTAGGAGTCTGAATATCCTGGGTCAGGTAGTAGAACTTGCCGTCCCTCAAAGGCGCCGTGCCGTCCCAGGGCTCCCAGGTGGGATTCTGGGCGCAGGGGCAGTCCTCCCGCTCGGTGTTCAGTTCAGGGCTTCTGCCGCCGACGATGAAGATGTACTTGGCATTGCCGTCGCCGTCGTGCAGCACATGGACACGGTCGCCCACCCGCAGATCCGTATACTCGCCCATATGGGACTTGACACCGGCAGTGGTGTTGATGATCTTGGCACCCCAACCGATCGTAGAGGTAAACTGCTTGCCGTCATCCTTGTGACCGGCCTGGTTCTTCTGGGCGGTAAAGCTGCCGCCGCTCACCCGGAGCACATCCACCCAGGACATGCTCTTGGTGCCGCCAGACAGACCCCGGACAGAGCTAACGCTGTGTACCTTATAAATAATGCCGTTGTATACGGTCAGACCCCAGCAGGAAGCCGCGTTGGCGTCGATCTTGGTGGCAAGGGCCTTATCCTTGGTCTTTACCTTCACCTGCTTGCCGTCGCACGCCATCTTGAAGACGTAGTAGCCGTCCTCATCAGGCACACGGGTGGTCTGCTTGGTGGTAGAGTTATACATACGCACCAGGTTCCAGTACACCGGGCAGTCCACAGGCTTATCCACGATAAAGACCACACGGATCTCGCCCTTCAGGTTCTTCAGACAGTGGACACGGTCACCAACGGCGAGCTTGCTGTACTCGCCGCAGTGGCTGGTGAAGTTGGTGGAGCCGTTGATGATCTCCACATCGTCCGCCAGCACGCCCTCCTGATAGGTGGGCACCGTATCGCCGGTGAGAATCCGCTTGACGGTGATCTTCTTGCCCTCGAGCTTATCCACATAGTACCAGGAGCCGAAGGTAGAGCCGCCATGGACAGAACCGGCGCCATGGAGTTTGACAATATCCTGACCGTCCAGCTCCAGGGCAAAGCACCGGGCCGCATAGCTCACATCGATGGATTGGGCCAGTTCCTTATCATTGGTACGCACCCGCATCTGCTTGCCGCCCGTGGCCACATCAAACCAGTAGTAGCCCTCCGCGTCAGGAAGACGGGTAGAGGTCTTGGTGGCAGAATCGTACATTCTCTCGCAGTTCCAGAACAGATCGCAGTCCACCAGACGGGAAATGACAAAGATATGGGAGAGTCTGCCGCGTCTGTCGTACAGACCGTGGATCTGGTCACCCACGCGCAGCTCGGTGTACTTGCCGGAGTAGCCGCCGGCAGAGGAAATATCAATGATCTTGGTATCATCGGTGGTGTAATCGTCATAGATGGTGCCCATCTTGTCGCCGGAAAGCTTCTCAGCGATCACGCGCTTACCGTCCACCTCCATAACATGGGACCAGGAGGCAAAGGTGCCACTGATCTTCAGCAGACTGCTGCTCTGAGAAGCGGAGATAACATAGCCTTCCTCGTTAAACTCCAAATGCTGGTACTTGGCGGCGAAGGAGTCCATCTTCTTGGCAACCTCGTAGTCACGGGTACGCACCGTCACCAGCTCGCCGTTGCAGGCCATGAGGAACTCATACACACCGACCACACTGGGCTCACGGGTGGTGGTCTTGGTGGTGGTATTGTACTTGCGGTGAATGTTCCAGTAAACATCCGCAGGGGGCTCATAGGCCTTGACGAAGATATAGATCAGCTTGCCGTCCTTATCCTGAACAGCGATCAGCTCATCATCCACCTTGATCTGACCGGGGATACCTACCAGCAGGCCAACGCCGCCCACATCGTAGATCTTCACGTCCTCGGTGATCTCCAGATCCACAGCCAGGCCGCCGAAGTTGCCGTTGGTCTTGGTATGGGCGATATTGCCCTCCATGCTCTCAACATACAAAGCAGGGGCAACCAGGCCGCCGGCACATTCGTTGACAGTCTGCATATCCACGACCACGCCCTGATCGTCCAGGGTAAGGGCCATGATATCCACCATATCGATCCGGTCCACCAGGGTCTTGTCCCGCACGGGCAGATCGATCTGCTCACCGTTCACAGCAAAACGGATATAATACATTCCGTCGGAACGGGGCATACGGGAGGAGTTATCGTCCATACCCTGGCCAACGTAGCTCATACGGTCTACGTTCCAGTACAGGACCAAGCCCTCCTCTGCTGTGGGCGCAGTGGGGGTGGTTACCGGGGTATCTTCTCCCTGGCTGTCACCGCCGCCAAAGGCCAAAAAAGCGGCCACGCCAACAACGGCGACCAGTACCAATGCCAGTACCGGGATCAGCCATTTGGCTTTCTTGTTTCCAGATTCCTGTTTCTTCATAGCAGAAACTCCTTTCAAAACGGACGTAAATACTTACTCCACTTTAGCGCCTAACATTATACAAAAAAATCGTTGTAATTTCAATTTCCAAAAGTAAAAAAAAGACCCCTTGTCTCACACTTCTGCACTTTGCACAAAACTCCCTCCTTACCTTTGTGCAAGTTCCCAATTCGCACAAACCCCCGCCATTGCCAGGAACGCACGCACTGGGGACGGGTTCCCCGTCCCGTTAATTGACAATTGACAATTGTCAATTGTCAATTCGATGCAACCGGGCTGTCATCCCGAGCGAGCGACAACATTGTGGTAACTCGTAACTATCTCCTCCCGGCAAATTTATAATTTATAATTTGTAATTTGTAATTTGTAACTCTCTCCTGGCGTTAAAAAAGCCGCCGGGAAACCGGCGGCTTTTTTGGTTTATTTTAAGAGGGTAATTTACTTCTGGTACAGTGCAAGATCAGCTCCCAGGTGGAGGCGGCAAAGGCCACGGTGCAGGCCACCCAGCAATACACGATGCCAAAGCTTTGCTTGATCATATACGGGATGCCGAACACGCCCAGACCGGTAAGCTTATTCAATATGGTATGTAAGGACACGAACTGACGGTACCGGATGGCACCCACGGTATAGGCCGCCAGGCGGATGATCACCACCACGCCCACATAGACCCAAAGCTGCCAGGGGATCACCTTGATCAGCACCGGCATGATCTTCAGCCCCATCACCGAATAAAACAGAATATCGGCAGTGCTGTCCAGCTTGGCGCCGAACTTACTGGTGGTGTGGGTAAGACGGGCAATAAAGCCGTCCAGCACATCCGTCACGCCCGTGATGGAATATACAATATAAAAAGCCAGGGACATCGGCTCCAAAAACACCAGAGTCAGGGTTCCCATGAGCCGTAAAAAGCTTATACAATTGGGTACAGTAAAAATCTGCTTTTTCATGATCGCTTCTTCTCATCTCCAACAGATAATGAGACATTATATCCCATTTTTCTGTTTTTGTAAAGCCCTTGCAGGGAAAATTTCCCCAACCGAGTGCAGGCTGCCGGCAAAGGCTTCTCCCTGGGGAGTGGTGCTTCGCGGAACGGGCCGTGTAGGGGCCGGTGCCTACACCGGCCCATGGGCCGAAGTGGTCTTCGGCCCCTACAAGGGCGGTACTTTCATAACAATGACGCTCAAAAAAATCCGGCATTTTGCACTTTGCATTTTGCACTCTGCATTTTCCATTCCAAACGTTACCGGATCACATACACCCCATCTGCAGGGATCTCCATGGCGCAGCTGTAAAAAGCGGTCATGGCATCCATAAAATACAGCGCATCCTGCACGCCAGCGGTCTCATAGGCAGCATGCATGGCAAGCTGGGGCAGTCCCAGATCCACCGTAGGCACGGAAACATGGCTCAAAGAGATATTACCCAGGGTAGAGCCGCCGGGCATATCCGCCCGGTTGCAGTAGGTCTGCACCGGCACATTCGCCATAGCGCAGACCTTCCGCCAGATGGCAGCGGTGGCGCCGTCGGTGGTGTAGCGCATATTGGCGTTGAACTTGATCACCGGGCCGCCGCCCATCACAGGGGCATTGGCAGCATCGGCATACTCCGGATGGTTGGGGTGGATGGCATGGGCATTGTCGGCGCTGACCATAAAGGACTGGCTGAGCATCCGGTCCAGGTCCAGATCACAGGCCTTGCAGATCCGGCTCAAAACACTCTCAAGCAGGCAGGAACCGGCACCCTGCAAACTGGAAGATCCCACTTCCTCGCTGTCAAAGACGCACAAAACGGGGATCGCGGCGCTTTCCTCCGCCTCCAAAAAGCCCTTGCAGCAGCACCAGGCACATTCCAGGTCATCCAAGGCGGGCGCAGAGAGAAACTCCTCCTCGATACCCCAGACCGCAGCCTTCTGCCGGTTATACAAATACAGATCGTGGCCCAGGATCTCACCGCCCGCGGCCTGTGTGAGCAGCTTAGAAAACTGGATGCCGGGCTCCGCGCCTCCAAGAACGGGCAGCAGATCCACTGCCAGGTTCCAGTTTTTCCCCTCGTTGACCTGCCGGTCCATGTGGATGGCAACACTGGGGATCAGAAGCAGATCCCGGTCGATATCCACCAGGCGGCTCTGCACCCCCTCATCGGTCTGCACCAGGACCCGACCCGCCACGGAAAGGGGGCGATCCAGCCAGCTGTGACGGATCATGCCGCCGTAGCCCTCCACCGCCAAACGGGTGTACTTTCCGGAAAGCTGGGCATTTTCCTTTACCTTGAAGCTGGGGCGGTCCGCATGGCTGGCGCTCATCATAAAGCCCGCAGGCTCCGTATCGGGGATCCGGAAGGCGATCACCGCACTGCCGCCCCGGGTCAGATAGTACTTCCCTCCTGCCCGAAGGCTCCAGCTGTCGCTCTCACTGAGGCACTGGTAGCCAGCCGCCTCCAGCTCCCAGGCAAGACCTGCCACCGCATGATATACACTGTGGGCTCCGTCCAAAAAATCCATAAGCTCCCGAATTCTCGGTTCCATAGCATTTCCTCCCGCGTTTTTTTCTTATTGTACACGATATGCAAAAGCTTTGTCAACGGCAGAAATGTATTAACATGTCAATGCTTGCTAAAAAATGGCGAAACCGCAGACTTCTACGGTAAATATACGGATTTTTGACGAACGATTGTTTCGTATTTTTGTTGAAAAGAATGGTTATTTATGGTAGATTATATCTGTCTTAAGCCGGGTATCGGTTTTCATGGCAAAATCATCTTCACAAGTCAGGAGAGGAAGTTATGGATAATCTAACAACAGTGGTCATTGCAGACAATTCCCAGGATTTTTGCGGCATCCTTACATCAGCTTTGGAGAAAAGCGGGCATTTCCGGGTCCTTGGCACCGCCAACGACGGGGAAACGGCCCTCCAGCTGATCCGGGAGCGGAAGCCCCAAATGGTGGTGCTGGATCTGATGCTCCCGAAAAAGGACGGGCTGGCGATCCTCAAGGCACTGCCCGAGCCCAAGCCCGTGGTGCTGGCAACCAGCTGCTTCGTCAGCGACTATGTTTCCAACGCCGCCGGGAGCCTGGGTGTGCGGTATCTCATGGTCAAGCCCTTTGACCTGGAGGCGCTGACCGAGCGCATGGAGGAGTTCCGGAAGGTGCCCACCATCCGGCCCTTGAAGCGCCCCGGCAATCAGAGCATCGAAAGCCTGGTCACCGGGATCATCCACGAGATCGGCGTTCCTGCCCATATCAAGGGCTATCAGTACCTGCGGGAGGCCATTATGATTGCCGTCAACGATATGGATGTGATCAACGCCATCACCAAGGTGCTGTATCCCCAGGTGGCGAAAACATTCCAAACCACCCCAAGCCGTGTAGAGCGTGCCATCCGCCACGCCATCGAGGTAGCCTGGGACAGAGGCGACCTGGATACTTTGCAGCGGTTCTTCGGCTATACCGTCAGTAACACCAAGGGCAAGCCCACCAATTCCGAGTTCATCGCCCTCATCGCCGATAAACTCCAGCTGCAGCTCAAAGCGACAGAAGCAGCCAATTTCTGAACCAATCGTAGGGACACCCCTCCCGGGGTGTCCGAACAAAAAAATCGGCACAACCGTGCCGATTTTTTTCTATTTCTGTTTCATGCGGACACCCCGGGAGGGGTGTCCCTACAAGTATCCTTTTATTCTCTTACAGATCGCAGTTGCCCACGGTTCTGGGGAAGGGCAGAACGTCACGGATGTTGCCCACGCCGGTCAGGTACATGACACAGCGCTCGAAGCCCAGGCCGAAGCCTGCGTGACGGGCAGAGCCGTACTTCCGCAGATCCATATAGAAGCCGTAGTCCTCGGGGTTCATGCCCAGCTCCTCAATACGGTTCTTGAGGATCTCGTAATCGTCCTCACGCTGGCTGCCGCCGATGATCTCGCCGATACCGGGCACCAGGCAGTCCATGGCCGCCACGGTCTTGCCGTCGGGATTGAGCTTCATGTAGAAGGCCTTGATCTCCTTGGGGTAATCGGTGACGAACACAGGCTTTTTGAAGACCTCCTCGGTGAGGTAGCGCTCATGCTCGGTCTGCAGATCGCTGCCCCAGTGGACAGGATACTGGAACTTATCGTTGCACTTTTCCAGGATCTCGATGGCTTCCGTATAGGTCACATGGCCAAATTCGGAGTTCAGCACATGGTTCAGCCGGTCCAGCAGACCCTTATCCACAAACTGGTTGAAGAACTGCATCTCCTCGGGCGCGTGCTCCAGCACATAGGAGATGATATACTTGATCATGTCCTCTGCCAGGCGCATATCGTCGGAAAGGTCCGCAAAGGCGATCTCCGGCTCGATCATCCAGAACTCGGAGGCATGGCGGGTGGTGTTGGAGTTTTCCGCACGGAAGGTGGGTCCGAAGGTATAGATGTTCTTAAAGGCCATGGCGAAGGTCTCGCCGTTGAGCTGACCGGAAACCGTCAGGTTGGTGGGCTTGCCGTAGAAGTCCTTGGAAAAGTCCACCTTGCCGTCTTCGGTCATGGGAATGTTGGCAAGATCCAGGGTGGTGACCTGGAACATTTCGCCCGCGCCCTCGCAGTCGGAGCCGGTGATCAGGGGTGTGTGGACATACACGAAGTCCCGCTCCTGGAAGAAGCAGTGGATGGCGTGGGCCGCCAGGCTGCGGACACGGAACACCGCCTGGAACAGGTTGGTCCGGGGGCGCAGATGGGTAATGGTCCGCAAAAACTCCACCGTATGCCGCTTGGGCTGCAGGGGGTAATCACCGGTGGAAGCACCCTCTACGGCAACGGAGGTTGCCTGGATCTCAAAGGGCTGCTTGGAATCGGGCGTCTCCACCACAGTACCGGTGACGATGAGGGCGGCACCGATATTGATCTTGGAAACCTCCTGGAAATTCTCCAGGGTATCATTATAAACCACCTGCACGGGGGTAAAGTAAGTGCCGTCGTTGAGGACGATAAAGCCAAACTGCTTGCTGGGGCGGCGATTGCGCACCCAGCCGCCAACGGTCACTTCCTTGCCGGCATAGGCGGCGGTGTTCTTAAACAGTTCACGAACAGAAATCAGGTCCATAACCAATTCCTCTTTTCTTTCAGGAAAATAATGTATAAGTATATGCCATAATTCCGGATTTTACAAGGGGGAAATTCGGAAAAACCGCGTTTTTTTCTGTCACAGCCGGAAAAGCAACCACAAAATCAGCAGATGCACCGGGTAAAACAGCTGAAAGCCCCACTGAAGGGCCCGGTTGCGGGTAAGCTTTTTGCCGGAATACAGGGCAATGGGAACCAGGGCCAGCACCGCAGGCAGCTGAAAACGGATGACTAGCCCGGCAAAGTTTACCAGGGAACTACTGACCCGTGCCAGCCAGATCATACAGGCAGCCCGAATGAGGTTTTTCAGGGGCATCCGCCGGGTAATGGCAAACATGGCAATGAGGAAAATGCCCTTCCAGCCATAATCGGACTGGAATCTGCCAATAATATAATGGAACGGAAAAAAGACCAGTCCCATAACAAAGGCTTCGGCAAGGATCCCCAGGTACCTGTTCTTGTTCTCCAGCATGGACAAGGGCTTTTTCAGAAGCTTTTTCGCCAGCTCCATGCCCCAAAGCATGACAGCGCCAATCAAAAGCGTCACCATCACGCTCTGCTTTTCCCAGGTAAAGCCCCGGTAAAAGGCCAGATCGAAGGCAATTTCCGAAAGGATGCCCGTCAGCAGCAGCCGGAGCATATATACAGGGCGGCTGTGGGTATGTACCATGCCCTCGGTGAGCAAAAAACAGTAGATGGGAAAGGCCAGCCGTCCCACCATGCGCATCCACAGCACCTGCGGAAACGCGATATATCCCAAATGGTCAATGAGCATCGTCACACAGGCGATCCCCTTGAGCCACTCCTGGGAAAGCTTTTGGATCTTCATAGTAAATTCTCCCTTGCCAGTTTCAAATTAAGAGTTACGAATTACGAGTTACTAGTTACCAGTTGATTCGTAACTCTTAACTCGTAATTATTACCACGCGCAGCGTCATTGCGAGGAGCGTAGCGACGTAGCAATCCGCATCCCCTTACCGCCCCACGTTAACGAAAGGAGAACGGATTGCCACAGCCCCTGCGGGGCTTCGCAATGACGCTCAGAAAATCCAGCATTTTCATAACAATGGCGCTGTTTGTCGCATCCGTAGGGGAGGCGTTTCGCCTCCCGCTTTTCGGGCTTTGATATCCGGGACAGAAACCCGTCCCCTACGGTCATGGTATCTCGTTTCACTCGCTCGGAATGACAACATTGCGGTAACTCGTAACTCGTAACTCGTAACTCGTAACTCGTAACTGGTAACTCGTAACTGGTAACTCGTAACTGGTAACTATCTTCTCCCGGCAAATTTATAATTTATAATTTATAATTCATAATTCTCGCATGATTCTCGCATGGATTTTCTCCGCGATCCGCACCTGACCGTAGGCACTGGGGTGCAGGCCGTCGCCGGTGAACCAGGACACGTCGGGCAGAATATCCAGACCGTTGATGTAAGTCACATTGGGCCAGGTCCCCTCCCCGATGATCCGGCTGAGGGTGTCCCGCCAAAGCTGGGCCTTCCCCGTTTCCATCAGATCGCTGGGGCTGTGGAAGGGCGACACCACAAACACAGGCTTTTGGGGATTTCTTCCCGCCACCTGCTGTAATATATACCGGGAGCGTTCCTCTATTCTCTCCGGCTCAAAGCTTGTGGCGTTGATGCCCAGCTCCAAAATGGCCATATCCCATTTCCCCTGGGTCCCCAGGTCTGCCAAATAGTCACAGACCAACGGTTCCAGCATACACGAGCCCGCAAAGCTCATATTCCGCAGATCCATCCGCATGCGGTACGCCACATGGGAGGGCCAGGCCATGGTCACGGTTTGGGAGTCCATGCCCACGGAAATGGAGGAGCCGTAGACCATCAGGGTCTTTTGGGGCGTTTGTTCCGGCTTGGGCGGCTCCACATCGCCGATAATATCCAGGATCTTATACTGTCCCCGGTCAAAGCGCACCCGGATCACATTGGGATCCCAGCCCAGATCACATTTTTGGGCCATAAGGGCCAGCCGTCCGGGGTCTGCCACATGGGTAATGGTAATATCCTGGGGCTCCATGGTGTTCAGGACCTTGCTTTTGGCATAGTCGGCATACGGACCCTGGAAGCCGCCCCGGAAGATCTGGAAGCTGTTATCCACACCGTCATCCTGCTCCTTTGCCAGGCGGATGACGGCTTTTTCCCCCTTCAGGACGAACCGCAGCTCCACACCGGTGAAGCCCCGGCTGTAGCGCAGGCTCTGCGCGCCCCGCTCCAGGGTCTTTTCCACCGTTTCCGGTACCCGGCGCCAGGTCACCGCCCCATCGGGCAGATCGATGAGCTCCGCAATGTTAAAAATCTCCACATTTTTCCAGATCATTCCGCTTTCCTCCATACATAGCCTATTGTCGCCATTTTATCACGAAGCTTCAGGAAATACAAGCACGCAATGTGCATATTTACCGCCCATATTTTCGCCCCAAAACGAAAAGCTATGGTTAGAAAGTGCAAAATGCAAAGTGCAACGAAAGGGTGAACATGATGTCCTGGATCTTAAAGCTTTTGGTATCTTTGACGGTCTCCACCTCCCTGGTCACGGGGACAACGCCCCCGGAAAAGCAGCCTCCCCAGCCCTCCCGGATGGTGGTGGCGGTACAGATCGCAAAGGACCGCTCCCCTGCCCTGAGTGCAACGGATCCTATGCAGATCGAGGCAGTTTTGTACTATCTGCGGGGTCTGACCCCGGACCGGCAGGCCCCCGAGGATCCGGAGCGCTACGAAGGGCCTGTCTATACCATCACCCTTTTCTCTGCCAGGGGAGAGCGGCAGGTCTACCGGCAAAAGGCAGACCGGTGGATCTCCAAAAACAGCCGCCCCTGGCGGCGCATCCCCAAAGAAAAAGCCGCCATGCTTCCCCAGCTGCTGAGGGTGCTGAAGGTTAGCAAGGAGCGTTCCTTACGGGGAATGCAAAATGCAAAATGCAAAGTGCAAAGTGCAAAATTGACAATTGACAATTGACAATTGTCAATTCGATGCAACCGGGCTGTCATTCCGACCAAGGCGAAGCCGCGTGGAGGAATCTTCGCATTTCGTTTACCCTGGCAGTAAAATTGGTGCCAAGATTCCTCGACTCGTTTCACTCGCTCGGAATGACAACATTGTGGTAATTTTTTCGTTCGTAGGGGCCGGCCCTCGACGGCCCGAAAATTTACCGTGTGCAAATTCTGCGGTGGGGGCAAGCCCCTCTCAATTGACAATTGTCAATTGTCAATTGTCAATTAACGGGACAGAAACCCGTCCCCTACGGTCATATCTTCAATATCTCATTATCTCACTATCTCCAATATCTCCCTCCAATATCTCCAATATGACGGAAGCGATTTGCCCGCATTGGGTGGACAGCTGTCGGTTTATCGGGATTTTACCTAAAAAATATAGTGGGTTTTGCAATAAAATGTCAAAAGGTACTTGCAAATTGCGCAAAAGGCGTATATAATGATGTAGCAATTTTGTGAAATGCGCATTTGTGCATTATTCTAAGGAGGATCTGAGGAATGTCCAACAGTGTATTCCAGAGTGTGATCGTACAATTAAAAGAAACTGCTGAGCGTACCTTTGGTGTGATCGATACCGACGGCTGTGTCATCTCCTGCACAGACGTTACCCTGCTGGGTGAACGCTGGCCGGATGCCGCTTTGAAAGTGAGCGGTGCTGACCACCACTGTGTCTGCTTCGGTCAGAAGACCTTCCGCGCGATTTTGAGCAGTGCCAATCTGTTTGAATATGCCGTATTCTGCGTGGGCGACGACGAGCAGGCCCGCACCTGCTGCAACCTGGCTTATATTGCCCTGAATAACGCAAAGGTATTCTACGAGGAAAAGCACGACCGCGCCACCTTTGTTAAAAACATTATCATGGATAACATCCTGCCCGGCGATATCTATGTCCGTGCCAAGGAGCTGCATTTTGCCACCGATGCCCCCCGCGCGGTATTTCTGGTGCGCCAGCTGGGTCATGGGGACGTTTCCACTGTGGACGTTCTGTCCGGTCTGTTCACTGACAAGCTTCAGGACTTTGTGGTGAGCATCAACGAAACGGATATTGCCGTGATCAAGCAGCTGACCGGTGAGCCCGAGGCAGAGGAGCTGGAGGCTTTGGCCCAGTCCATCGAGGATCATCTGCGCAACGAGCTGTACATCAAGACCGTCATCGGCATCGGCACCGTGGCTATGCACCTGCGGGAGCTGGCAGATGCCTATAAGGAAGCCCAGACCGCCATCGACGTGGGTAAGGTCTTCGATACGGAAAAGAGCATCATCAATTACGAAAACCTGGGTATCGGCCGTCTGATCTATCAGCTGCCCACTACCCTTTGCGAGATCTTCCTGACGGAGGTCTTCAAGAAAAATTCCATCGATTCTCTGGATCAGGAGACCCTCTTTACCATCAACAAGTTCTTTGAAAACAATTTGAATGTATCCGAAACCTCCCGGAAGCTGTTCGTCCACCGCAACACCCTGGTGTACCGTTTGGAAAAGATCAAGAAGCTCACTGGGCTGGACCTGCGCCAGTTTGACCATGCCATCGTATTCAAGGTGGCCCTGATGGTCCGCAAGTACCTGTCCTCCCGGGAAATCAGATAAGCTTGATTGGGGCTGCTGCGCTTTGTGGCAGCCCCATATTTTTAAGCCGAGGGCTGTGGGGATTTTAAGTAAAATGGAAGCTTTTTCCCATAATTTTTCTGCAATTGCAGTTGACACGGTTATTACAATGTGTTACAATTTGGTTACACACCAAAAATGGAGCAGTATGTTATGATTGAATTTACCGATGTAGTAAAATCCTATTCGGCGGACACCCAGGCGCTGAAGGGCATCAATATGCAGATCGACGACGGTGAGTTTGTCTATCTGGTCGGTCCTTCCGGTTCCGGCAAGTCCACCATTATTAAACTGATCACCGGTGAGCTGAAGCCCACCTCCGGCACCGTCCATGTCAACGGCTATTCTTTGGAGCATATCCGCAGACGGGAGATCCCCTACCTGCGGCGTACCGTTGGCGTTGTGTTCCAGGACTTCCGGCTGATCGAGAGCAAGTCCGTCTACGACAACGTGGCCTTTGCCATGCGTGTCATCGGCGCCAAGACCCCCGAGATCCGGGAGCGCGTGCCCTATGTTCTGGACCTGGTTGGTCTGGAGAACAAGGGTCACCGTCTGCCCACGGAGCTTTCCGGCGGTGAGCAGCAGCGTCTGGCCATTGCCAGAGCCCTGGTGAACAACCCCTCCACCATCATTGCCGACGAGCCCACCGGTAACCTGGACCCGGAACGTTCCTTTGAGATCATGAGCCTTCTGCAGGAGATCAACAACCTGGGTACCACCATGCTGGTGGTCACCCACCAGCTGGATCTGGTACACCAGTTCCACAAGCGCGTCATCTCCATCGATGACGGCCTGGTGGTCAGCGACGAGATCGGATTGGAGGCCTTAGTATGAGATCCAAGAATATCGGATATCTGTTTTCAGAGGGTATTCGGGGCATTTTCCGCCACGGCTTCATGTCCGTTGCCGCTGTGGTGGTCACGGTCGCCTGCCTTCTGATCGTGGGAAGCTTCTCCGCAGTGACCTATAACCTGAGCATGATCGTGGAGGATATGAGTAAGGACAACAAGGTCCTTGCCTATGTGGACGATACATATTCCGATGCCAAGGCCCGCAGCGTGGGCACCAGCATCAACCGTATCGAAAATGTCCAGGATTCCCGGTTCGTCTCCCGGGAGGAGGCCCTGCAGAACTTTGCCAAGGATCAGTTTGAAAACCCCGAGGATCTGGGCGATATCGATGCCGACACCTTTGAGCATCGCTATTCCATCACCCTGGTGGACAACGGGCTTTTGGCTGAGACCCTGGAGGAACTGCGAAGCATCCCCGGGATCGTGGATGTGAACGCCGCCAACGAGGTGGTGGACGGTCTTGCGGCTGTTCAGGATGTGCTGCAGGTGGTCTCCATTTTGGTGGTGGTGGTCCTGCTGGTGGTGTCCCTGCTGATCATCTCCAATACGGTCAAGCTTGCCATGTACGACCGCAGAGAGGAGATCGCCATCATGAAAATGGTGGGCGCTACCAACGGCTTTATCCGTCTTCCCTTCGTGGTGGAAGGCTTCCTGCTCGGCATTATCGCAGCCGGTATGGCCTTTGGCCTGGAATGGCTGATCTACGATGCCCTGGTCGCCAAAATCGCAAGCTTTGATATTCTGAAGGGTGCTTTCACCTTTGTCCCCTTCACCGACCTGGTTTGGTACATGGTTTTGGTGTTCGGCGGTGCCGGCCTGTTCGTCGGTGTCATCGGCAGCTGGACCTCTATCCGCAAATTCCTTGATGTTTAATGGAGAATCTATATGAGAAAAGACAAGCGTAAACTCTTTACTGCCATTTTGGCAGGCTTTATGGCCCTGGTGATGCTCCTGGGCCTGGTAGCTATGATCGCCCCGGTGGTCAGCGCCGCTCCCACGGAGTCCTCCTCCGAGATCAAGAAGGATCTGGACGTGCTGAAGGAAAAGCAGCAGCAGATCCTCGATGAGATCTCCGGACTGGAGAGTCAGATCTCCGCCAATATGGACGATATGGAAGAAGTGGTTCTGAAAAAGAACCTGATCGACCAGGAGATCTTCCTGCTCACCGAGCAGGTCACCAATATCAACGCCCAGATCACTGCCTACAGTGCCCTGATCGCAGACAAGCAGCAGCAGTTTGAGGAAGCCCAGGCAGAGCTGGAAGACATGAAGCAGCGTAATAAGTACCGTCTGCGTGCCATGGAGAAGAACACCTTCACCTCCTACTGGTCCGTGGTGTTCCAGGCTGACAGCTTCCTGGACATGCTGGACCGGATCAAGATGATCCAGGAGATCCAGGCTGCCGACCGCGCCATGATCGCCGAATTCCGCGCCGCCTCCGATGCGGTGGCTGCCGCCAAGAAGGAGCTGGAAGCCGAAAAGGCCAGCATGGAGCAGACCCGTCAGGAGCTGGCTGATGCCCAGCTGGACCTGGAGGGCAAGCGGGAAGAGGCCGATGCCATTCTCACGGAACTGGTGGCCAAGGGCCAGGCTTACGAGGAGCTGGTGGAGGATGCCGAATCCCGGAAGCATGAGCTCAGTCAGGAGATCGACCAGGTCCAGGACCGTTACGATGAGGCCAAGCGCTACGAGCAGCTGCTGCAGAATCAGCACCAGGGCGGCTCCGGCAACACCTCCGGTAATATCACCCCCTCCGGCACCTGGCTGGTCCCCATCAACTATACTTATTTTTCCAGCCCCTACGGCAACCGCTGGCACCCGGTATACGGCGGCTACCGCTTCCACTACGGTGTGGACCTGGCTGCCCCTCAGGGTACGCCCATCTACGCCTCCCGGAGCGGCCGTGTGACCAACGCCTCTTATAACAGCTCTGCCGGTTACCATGTGAATATCGACCACGGTGACGGCTATACCTCTGTGTACATGCACATGACCCATTATATCGTCTCCTACGGTCAGCAGGTCACTGCCGGTCAGATCATCGGCTACTGCGGCTCCACCGGTGCTTCCACCGGCCCGCACCTGCACTTCGGCATTTACCTCAACGGTTCTTCTGTGAACCCTGCCCTGTATATTCCTATCTAAAAGACGGAAACAATAAGAACACCGTACCGGTGTTCCATGAGTAAAAGCGGGACCGCCAGGTCCCGCTTTTTCACGGCCCGTCCCGCGAAGATATGACCGTAGGGGACGGGTTCCCCGTCCCGTTAATTGACAATTGACAATTGACAATTGTCAATTTAGGAAACGGATTGCCACAGCCCCTTCGGGGCTTCGCAATGACGCACCGAAATGACAGATCCTGTAGGGAACGCTGCCCTCAGCGTTCCGAAACAAAATCGGGGCTCGATGCACCGATTTTGTTAATGCCGCACTGCCGCTTCGCGGTCGGAACGCCGAGGGCGGCGTTCCCTACAAGGGCGGTACTTTC
>SVLB01000017.1 GCA_015068135.1 Oscillospiraceae bacterium
GACATTTTGACTTACTGCGCAAACCGGACTCTACCGTACCTATGTACGCCGACGAGTCCGGTTTGCTTGTCTTTGCGGCTCCTTTGACCTCTGCCAGCTTGTCAAAAAAGAGTTTTTTGACAAGCTGCAAATGCGAGGCCAAAAAGGCCTCGCATTTTCTTTTTATGTTCCTACGGGGTATTTCCGGTTATTGCAATGCTTTGTAGGGAACGCCTCAGCGTTCCGACATGCGCCTTTGTGTCGAAATCCGCATCATTTTGCATTTTGCATTTCATTCCCCCCTCATCCGTCAAAAATCGGCTCCGAAGAGCCGATTTTTGCCACCTTCTCCCCAAGGAGAAGGCTTTATTTAGGTGTGCTTGCGCTTTTTGCTCAGGACCAGCACTGCCAGCAGTACCACGATGCCCAGGGCACTGATGCCGAAGACGGTCAGTACCAAAATGGGCTGGCTGGAATCGCCGGTCTTGGGGTTGGTGGGATCTCTGGGGTCGGTGGGGTTGGTAACCTCGTTGGTCTCCACAAGGTTTTCGCCCTCCTGGACCTGGGCCTTGTTCCGCAGGGTCACAGCGGGGACCTTATCCACCATGACCTTGAAGCTCACAGTGACCGTCTGCCCGGACTCCACCTCCACATTCCATGTCAGCTTGCCGTCGGCATATACGCCGCCCTGGTCTGCGGAATTGGCCTGATAAATGGTATGCTCGGGGATGGTATCGGTGATGGTCGCGGTGACCGTTTCGGTCTTGGTATTGGTGTAATGGATGGTATATACCAGGATCTGTCCCAGCTTTACCATCTTCCCATCGATGCTGACCCCGGGATCGGTGGCTGCAAAGACATCCTTCTTGACCGGCTCTTCATAGGTGTGGTTGACCACCTCGTTGGTGGTGTAGCCGTTGAAGCCGTCATAGGCCCGGGCCTGGTTGGAGAGGATCTTCTCCGGCTCGTTCACCGTTACCTGGAAGGATACGGTGACGGTCTGTCCCGGCTGGACCTTCAGGTTCCAGGTCAGAAGGCCGTTGGAATACACAGCTTTGTCGGAGGCAGAGCCTTCCACATAGGTGGTATGCTCCGGGATCTCGTCGGTGATCTCCAGATCCACCGCTTCGTTGAAGTAGTTGGTGTAGGTGATCTTGTAGGTCAGAACATCGCCCGCCTGGACCTGCTTGCCGTCAATGCTGGTGGTCACGTCCTCTTCCAGGAAGACTTCCTTCTTGGTGACATCCTCAAAGGCAGTGTTCACAAAGACGGCCTCTGTCTCATAGACGGCAGTCGCGGTCATGGTACCGTCGCCGTTATCCACAGCGGTGACCAGAACCGTAACCGTATGCTCGTCGTAGGCGACCCAGTTCTTCACACCGGCTACTGCATCGGCAGGGATCTCCTCCCGGATGGTGTAGGTGTAGGTTCCGGGCTCGTTTACAGTGAGCTCGTCGAACACCACCTCGCCACCTGCAAAGTTGGCCTTAGTCTGCAGCGTTTGTCCGGCGGCATCTGCCAGGATGAACCGGAACTCCTCCGCCTCCACCTGGGTACGAACGCCCTCCAGCACCTTCTGTGCCCGAAGCTGAACGGTGGTAGGTTCCGGCTTGTAGGTATTTTGGAAGCTCAGAGCCGCGGCATTGTCGCCCAGCTTGACGATGGGAGGATAGGCCCGCATACCGCCGTAGCCATCGTCCTCCGTGACCACGGTCACCGTATAGACCCGGCTGTCGTAGCGGATACCGGTCTCGCCTTCGTTGATCTCCCGGACGGTGAAGGTATGCTCGCCCAGGGTATTCAGGTAAATTTCGGTGAAGCGGAAGCCGCCGTTTGCATCGTTGCGGGCCACAGCTACCACATTTCCGTCAGCATCCAGCAGCTCAAAGCCGAACTGTCCGTCTTTGAGGGTCTTCCCCTCAAGGGTCTTGGTGCCTTCCAGGCTGAAGAAAGCGTAATCGGTTATGGTGTAGGTATTTTGGAAGGTCAGAGCGGACGCTTCGCCCTTTTCCGTCACCGCCACAGCGGCGGTCAGCTTGCCCGCAGATCCTTCGGTGACGGTCACGGTGACAGTCAGCACGGAGGCATCATAGGTCACTCCCTGGTAGAAGTTTTCCACAGCGCCCTGGGGGATCTCCTCTCGTACCGTGTAGGTGTAAACACCGGACTTTTCAAAGATCAGGGGCTCAAAGGTAAACTTGGTTCCTTCGTTCTTTACCGTCTGCAGATCGGCCTGCCCGTCGGAGAGGATAAAACCGAATTCTCCGTCTGCCAGGCTGCGGCCCGTCAGGGTCTTGGTGCCCTTGAGGGTCACTTCCACCGGCTCGGGGGTGAAGGTGTTGGCAAAGGCGATGGTCTGAGCACCGGTTCCCACCTGACGCAGATGGATCAGTGTGGCATGGAGCGCGCCCACTCCATCGTCAGAGACCCGGACACCGATCTCATAGACAGCGGTATCATAGGCTGTGCCGGGAAGCCGATCCTCACCTTCAGGGATCACCTCAGAGAGGAGGTAGTGGTAAGTACCGGGATAGCTGAAGCCCAATGCCAGGGCGAAGCTGCCGTCGGCTTCGTTGGAAACCTGCTGGACCTGGGCGCCCCAGGTGCTGTAGGTGCTGTCGGAGGCATAGAGGACAAAGGTAAACTCGCCGCCGGTCATAGCCATAGCCTTGCCGGAATCCGTGTTGGTCCAGGTCTTGGTGCCAGGCAGGCGCAGGCCTGCGGGGCGGTAGGCGTAGCTGTTTTGGAACACCACATTGTCCAGCCCCTGGACAACCGCCACCAGGTTATTGTAGCCGTCATCGTATACGGTCACGGTAACGGTGTAGACGGTTTCGTCATAGGTCACGCCGCCCTTGCTGCCCTTCTGCTCGGTAATGGTGTAGGTATGGGTCCCCACATCGGCAACGGTGTAGGAAATGGGCGCAAAGGTAAAGCTGCCGTCTGCCTTGTTGGTGGCAGTCTGGGAAACGCCCTCACCCTCCAGAAGGAAGGTAAATTCGCCGGGGATCAGGTCACGGCCGGTAAGCTGCTTGCTGCCGCCCAGGACCACTTCGGTCTTGTCCGTATTGGCGTAGGTATTGACGAACTGGATAAAGTCCGTTTGGGTGGAAGGAATGCCCTGACCCACCTTCACATAGGTCACGTCCTTCTGCAGCTGACCGTTCACATAGGTGATATCCACAGTAATATGGTAGATAGTGTCGTCATAGGTAATGCCTCCCAGGGACCCTGCCACCTCGGTGCTGCGGAAGTAATAGGTGCCCACCTTGGCAATGGAAATGGGGGTATAGTAGCCATTGCCGCCGTTTTCCGTCAGGGCGGTATAATCTACAGTAATGGTCTCGGAAACACCGCCAGGAAGACTGCCGGGGACGAAAGAGCCGTTGGTCTGCTCCAGGTGGAACTGGAAGCTGTCATTTGCCAGAGGCTGGCGGCCCTGAAGGGTCTTGGTCACATAGGGGTTGAGCACAATGGGCTCCAGGTCGATCACATTGACAAACCCGGGTACTTCCACCGGCGCTCCGTCCTTTTGGAATTGGGCTGTGCTTACCAGCTTGCCCTCCTGGACGGTAGTGGTCACGGTAACGGTATATACACTCTTGTCATAGACCATTCCGGGGATCTTGTCTTCGACAACGGGCTCGGACTCCTGCAGCAGGAAGGTCCGCACGCCCACCTTGTTGGTGGGGATATGGAAGGTGGCCTGACCCTTTCCGTTTACCAGTCGGGTACGGGAAGAATAGGTGGCGGTGGTGCTGTTCATGCCGTCGGTAGTCTCATAGAGCTCAAACAGGAAGCCTGCACCGGTAACGCCGGTATTGTGGGGATCCACCACTTCCTTGTCCACCGTAAACTCCACGAAGGTGGCATCCACGGAGTGGGTATTGGTAAAGCTCTTATTGTAGGTAACTACGCCGTCCACCTGGGTCATCTCAGCCTTGGTGTCGAAGTCCAGTACCTTCAGTTCCAGCTCGCCGTCCACATCCTCATCGGTGACGATGACCTCGAAGCGGCCCACGGTGGCATCGTAGGACATGCCCTCCAAGCGCTCCTCGGGGATCACCTCGGAGACCTTGAAGAAGTAGCTGCCCAACTGCGCAAAGGGAGGCAGAGTAAAGTGGTATGCCAAAGCCCCGTCGGTGACCTGGGCATCGCCCACCTGGATGTACTGACCGGTGGCAGCATCATACTGCTCCAGCCGGACGGTAAAGCTCTTGTCGGTCCAGTCAAAGGCACCGGCCTCGTCCACCAGGATCTTGCTGCCCGCCACATTCACGGCAGGGATCCTGACCTCAGAGGGGGTATAGACATTGACCACATGGGCCTGGACGGTCTGATCCTTCAAAACCGTGCCGGTAAGGATGGAGCGGTCCGCATCCATGGTAAAGCCATTGTGCAGAACGGGATCCAGGGTCTCAAATGCCTGGAAGGTGGTTCCCTCCGGGATGCCGGTAACGGTCAGAGAGCCATTCTCCTTCAAAAGCACCGTGAACATGCCATTTGCATCGGTGGTCACAACTTCCTGGGAATCGGCAATGGCAAAACGCTGATTCGCAACATCATCGCCGGAAAGCTTCACATGGATGGTAAATTCCTTGTCTGCCAGGGCCGCGGGCGGGGTCACGAAGGGATGGTCCACATCCTTGCTGACGATCAGATCGCCGTAGCCTCTAGGGTGATTGACAAACTCCACGGGAATCACCGTGTTGGTAAGCACCGCACCGCTGGCATTGGTAGCGGCGGCAACGTAAAACGCGCTCTTTTCCTCCTCCACGGTATACAAAAGCCCTGTGGGAAGATCGGTAATATACACGCTTTCTCCTGCCTGCAAAGTGCCGGTAAGCACATTGCCGTCCAGGGTCCAGCCCGTAAGGATCGTGCCGTTTTCATCGGTCACAGTAGGCACTACCGCCTCGGAGAAGGTCACGTGGAAGGTAAAGGTCTCCGGCGCGCCTGCCACAGCCTCCTCCAGGGTCTTGGTCAGCTGAATGCCCTGGGCAGGCTTCAGGGTAAGCTTGCCGTTGTTGCCCAAAAAGGCGTAGACATCGTAGGTGTTGCCCAGGTTTACCACCACAGGGTAGTTGTAATAGGCCAAAGTGCCGGTATTGTTCTGCCACTTTGCCAGGTGGAACCGGTCCAGCTGCTGGAATACCGTTCCCTGGGGGATATACCAGCTGCCGTCGTTGGCAGTCTGTGCCAGGTGCAGGACGTCTGCCCCGATGGGCAGGTACTTGGTGGTATAGCCCGCATCCGTATAGTAATGCCATGCCCGGTAGTAGCCCTGACCGGTAGGGGTGGCAGTGCCGGTATAGGGGGCATAGCTTCCGCCGTTTTTCGTGTAGATGGCAGTGTCTTCGGTATAGTAGTAGCGGTCATTGCCCTCGGCGGGGTGGAAATGGGACTGGGCGACCTGGTGGTTCAGCGGATCGTTGTAATCCACCTCCTCGGTGCCGTTTTCGCTGCCCCAAAGATTGGTATAGAATTCATAGGTGCCGTCGGCTTGCTTGTGAACATGGACGCCCTCGGGAAGGTTTGCGGTCTTTTGTGCCACATTGATCCCGTTGAGGCCTTCCTGCAGACCAACCTCGTACACCAGGCGCAGAGGATCAGCCCCCTTGCGCCGGAAGGATTTCATCTTGGTGGCATCCTGACCGTCCAGCTCCACCTCGTAGGTGACCTTGGGGATCAGGGAGGCGGGGATCTTATACTGCACTACCTGCATAGAGGAGGCAATATGGGTGCAGACGCGGACAGATACATACATCATGTCGCTGGAGCCGGCATCTCCCAGGTAGATATAGGAGCGGTTGATCCAGGTGGCACCGGCAGGGGCACCGTCGGCGGTAATGCCCGTATCCTTGTCCCAGAAGCCCTTGTAAGTACCGGCATCGTCAGAATACCAGCCGATGTAGTTGCTGAAGCTTCCGTTATTGTAATACAGCTGGCCGTCGGCAAAGGCAGAGGCCACCAGGCTCTGTGCCACAGGGGTAGAGATTGCCAGCCGGTCGCAAAGGCTGCTGATAAATTCGTTGCCGTAGTCGGTGGGATTGTCCAAAGTACCCATCTTGTCCAGAACCTGGGCCAGGTCATGACCGGTGTACAGACGGCTTCCCATCACCAGGCCCTTCACATCCTTGACCTCCATGAAGCAGCCCAGTTCATCGGCGAAGGTGATGTAGCCGGAGAGGTCCTCACCGGCAGCGCCCACCAGGGTCACATGTCCGGCGGCGGCCAGCTCAATGGACTCCACAATGGAATGGAATGCCTGCAAAAGCTCATCGGAATTGGCTGCCAGCTTGTAAAGATCCACATAGTTTTTGTCCTGAACGTGGCTGTCTTTTGCCACCCGAACATTGTCAAATACCACCACATTGCCGCTGTTGTTGGGCTGATTGTTGAAGTAGTTGTTCCAGTAGCCAGACAAAGTGGTGCTGGTTGCGGCACTGGGATTCAGAACTGCAGTAGCATAGTTGGAATTGCCCGTTCCCAGGCCCAGGGTATAGAACTTGGCGGTGGTGCCGTACTTGGCAGCCATCTTGCCCTTGGCCCAGGCAGCGGTAAGCTGGCTTAAAAACACGCTCTTCCAGGAGGTGTTCCTCTCCTGGCCGTCGCCGTAGGCGGACATGGAGGTTCCCACATTATTGTAAGAAGTCGTCGCCAGGGTGGGCTGTCCGTCAGACAGCAGCACCATCACGGGGATACGCTGAGCACCGGCCTGGGCCTGCCCTGCGGGGACCTTCACATCGGCGACCCTGGAGAACTCGCCCCATGCCTTGAAAATACCGTTTTGGATATAAGTACCGCCGCTGACGGACTTACTGCCGGAGACCCGCTGATTACTTGCGTTTCTCACAGTATTCGCCACAGAGACCTGATTGCCGCTGATGGTCAGGTAGGCGGGGATGTTGACCCGGCCGTTTGCCGTGTTCACGGTCTGGGTGCTTTGGGTAGTATACCGGTCCAGGGGCAGGATCACGGTTGCGGTGGAGGTGGTGGCATTTTGGCTGGTATTGGCGTTGCCGGAATAGAATACCACACCCACCCGGTTATTGTTGTTCTGCTTCAGAAGACTCTCCAGTGCCTCATTGGCCGCCCGGACCATAGCACCGGCCTTGCCGTCATCAGCCATGGAGCCGGAAAGGTCCAGCACCAGCATCACATCCACCGGTGCGGAGGAATAGCCCACGATCTGCTGGTTGGCGGCAATGGCGGACAGGGCAATGATAAAGTTGTTGGCAGGATCGTCCATGGTGATCTCTGCCCGGAAGCTGTCGGCATCGGTGAATACGGACTTATCCGTCCATACACCGCCGGCAAATTCCGTACTCATTACATTGGGTCCGAAATAGGTTTCCCAGCCGTTCATGGTGCCGGGATCGGCTACCCGGTTGGTCACCGCGGCGGGTACCACCCGTGCGGTTTCCGCCGCTGCGGTCATGGGAATGCAGCCGAAGATCAGGGCCAGGCAAAGCAGCAGGCTCAAAAGTCTTTGATAAATTCTTCTTCCGGTCATAGTAAACGTCCTCCTTGAGGCAGATTTTATTGGTTCCTTTATTGTTTGTTTTCCAGCCGGTTGCCGGGGTGGATGCACAGTCCCATGAGTTCTTCGCAGTGCTCATAGAAGGCGCAGTCACCGCAGGTGCTGTTTTCGTCCCGTTTCCCCCGGAAATGGTGGCAGGGACTTTGGATGGCTGTGGAGAAGGGGGTCCCGTCATCGGTGTAGCGGGGCTGCTTGATGAAATCCGGGTAGATGGCGATGGGCTCGGCATACCGGCTGTGCCGGTCCTGCTCCTCGTAATAGCCGTACCGGATCTCAAAGGTACTGCCGTAAAGGTCGATCACCTTGAACAGTTCGCCCTCCTTGGGGGCCGTGTCTGTGTCAAATCTGAATAATGACTGAAACATGGTTTTCTCCTTTTCAAAAGAAAATCTGCTATCCTTTTATACCACAAAACAAGGGATTGTTTTGACGATAAAAGTATAGCAGATGGTTTTCTTTTCCGGTATTCCCTTGGAAGGGGAAAAAAGTGCATATTTTTTGTGGGACCGTCAAGGTATGATATATCTTCCGGACCCCCTTTGGGATATATTACAGGATCGCCGCGAACTCATCCCGTTCCAGACCGCTTTTTTGCTTGATGATCCGGATAGCCTGCTTGACACCGGAGATGGACATATTCATCCGGGAGGCGATCTCCGCATCGCTGAGCTTGAAGGCCGCAAGACGTGCCACCGCCCGGTTTTGGGCAGTGAGATTGGCAATGACCTGGCGGCCGGTGATCTGACCGCCCAGTTTTGCCCAGTTCTCCATATAGATCTTCGACAACCGGGCAACTTCCTGCCAGGCCGCCTCGTCCGCCAGCCGGATCCGCTGCTCCAAAAGGGCACCCAGGGTACGGCTGTATTCTGCCAAAAGGCCGTAGAACCGGTCCGGCAACGCCAGGGCAATGGCTCTGTCGATGTGCCGGATGGCCTGCTGGTCATTTTTCGAATAGTGATAGGTAACGGCACAGGTCAGGCGCAGGTAGATCTCCGGGATCACCGTCCGGTCTGCCATGGCCTGAGAGATCATGGGTTCAACGGTCGCCGGGACCAGACCCATAAGGGCAAGACCCGTAACGCCCTGCAGCTCCACCGTCTGTGCCGCAAGGCCGTGGGCAGCGGCGTAAATATATTTGGCGTAAAACACCTTGGCGGCAGGCAGAGAATCCTTATGTAACAACTCAAAACACCCGATCTTGAACCATTCCGGGAACTCCTTTACATCATACAGCAGGCTGTCCACGGCGCAGATGCTCAAGCTGATGATCTCCCGTTCTCTTTCGTCCTTGGCGTTGGCCTCGGCAATATGGATCTTGGCCTTTCGCCACATCTGCAGATCCCCACGCCAAATGGCACACTGGGCCAAAAGCACACCGGCAGAAAGCACCGCATAAAAGCCGGAATGCTTATCCAAAAGATACTTTGCACTGGCATATACCGGGTCAATGTCCCCTCGCAAACGGTCAATACCGGCAGCAAAGAGGGTCTGCGCCTCCGGGTTATCAGACAGGGCCGCAATGGCCTCCCGGGAGCAGCCAGGGGTATGGTACAGCTCTGTCATGTACAGAAAGGGGGTCTTTTTCGGCATGGGCATATCCAGATCCCTGTTGATCGCGGCTTTTGTTCTGCCGTCTTTGGGCTTGGGCGTTCCCTGGGGGATCATCCAGGCTCTGCCAAACCGGGTGGCACCGGGGATCTTTCCCTCGGCGCACAGGGTCTGGATCCGTCTGTGGGAGATCCCCCATTCCTTTGCCGCATCGTCTATTTTCCAATACTCCATTTTTCTCGCCCCTTGGTATTATTCGCTTATGCGCTGTTTATATCCTTCGTCAAACCGCCGGATATCCAGTATTATACATCGCAAAAACGAACAATACAAGAGAATTTTTGATTTCCTATTCCATTTTTCCCACAACTGTGATACACTATAGGTGTAAATCTATGTGCAACCGTCACAAAGGAGGTTATTCCTGTGAAAAACACTGTATTTAAGGGCATGGCAACTGCCATGGTGACTCCCATGACGCCCCACGGCGTAGATTACGACACCTTTGCCAAATTTATTGATTTTCAGCTGGAGGCTGGCATCGATGCCTTGGTTGCTGTAGGCACCACCGGCGAAAGTGCCACCCTTTCTCCCCAGGAGCGGAAAGAGGTGATCCGTTTCACGGTAGAACGGGTCAACGGCCGTGTGCCTGTGATCGCCGGTACCGGCACCAATAACACCGAGCACGTGATCGAGTTTACCAAAAGCGCCTGCGATGACGGCGCCGATGCTCTGCTGATCGTAACACCTTATTATAACAAGGCCACTCAGGGCGGTCTCATCGCCCACTATACTGCCATTGCCGACGCGGCAGACAAGCCCATTATCATGTACAATGTTCCCTCCCGTACCGGCTGTAATCTCCAGCCCGCTACGGTGGCTGCCCTGGCAGAGCATCCCATGATCGCAGGCCTGAAAGAAGCCAGCGGCAATATGGCACAGGTGGTGGAGATTTTTGCCCGCTGCGGCGACAAGCTGGATATTTACTCCGGTGAGGATGGGCTGGTCGTTCCCCTGATGTCCATGGGTGGCTCCGGCTGTATCAGCGTGCTGTCCAATGTGGTTCCCAAGATGGCTACGGAAATGTCCGCAAAGGCCCTGGCCGGTGACTTTGCCGGAGCCGCGGAGCTTCAGTGCCGGACACTGCCCCTGATCAACGCTTTGTTCTCTGAGGTCAACCCCATCCCCGCCAAGGCCGCTGTAGCCGCCATGGGCTTTGGAGAAGAATATCTCCGTCTGCCCCTGACCCCTATGGAAAAAGCCACCCGGGAGAATCTGTATGCCCAGATGCGGAAGCTGGGGGTGCTGTAAATGAAAGCCATCGTATGCGGTGCCAACGGCGCCATGGGAAAGCTTGTCCAGGCCAGCCTGGGCAGCCATTTGGCTGGCTGTGTGAGCATCGACGGGGAAAACGGCGTTCCCAAGACCTTTGCAGAGCTTGGGGAAGGAAATGCCGATGTGGTCATTGACTTTTCCCATCACAGTGCGGTGTTCTCCGTTTTGGAGTACGCGAAAAAAACCGGCTGCGGCGCTGTGATCGCCACCACCGGTCACACCCCCGAGGAAAAGCAGGCCATCGCGGAAGCCGCCAAAACCGTCCCCATTTTCTATTCCGGCAATATGAGCCTGGGCATTGCGGTGCTGTGCCGGCTCGCCAAACAGGCCGCCCAAAGCTTTCCCGATGCGGATATCGAGATTTTGGAAGTCCACCACAACCGCAAGGTGGATGCCCCCAGCGGCACGGCCCATATGCTCTTTGAGGCGGTGAAGGAGGTCAGACCCCAGGCCATCGCCCATTGCGGCCGTCACGGAGAGGCGAAGCGCACCCCCCAGGAGATCGGCATCAGCTCCCTGCGCATGGGCAATGTGGTGGGTATCCATGAGGTGCATATCTGCACCCCCAGCCAGACCCTGACCCTGCGCCATGAAGCCCACAACCGGGCCATGTTCGCCGACGGGGCTGTAGAAGCCGCCCGGTTTTTGCTGGGCAAGGCTCCGGGCCTTTACAACATGACATCCCTTTTGGAGGCATAATATGCAGTGCTGGTATATGAGCGGTGCAGGCAATGACTTTATGGTCATTGATGGCCGCGGGCTGACCCTTGACTATGCAGCCTTGGCTAAGCGGCTGTGCGCTATCACCGGTGCCGACGGCTTTATGGCTGTGGATCATTCCGATGTTGCGGATTTTCGCCTGCATTTTTACAATTCCGACGGCTCCCGGGGTGAGATGTGCGGCAACGGTGCCCGTTGCATTTGCAAATTCGCCTATGATCACGGCATTGCCGGGCAGACCATGACGGTACAGACCGATGCCGGCCTGGTTCCCGGCTGGCGGTTAGGGCCGGACCTTTATAAGGTCAAGCTGAATAACCCCGGCAGTCTGGACTTAAGCCGCAGACCCGATTGCGCCTATGCGGAATTGGGCGATCCCGGTGTGCCCCACGGCGTCCGTCAGATCCCCGGGCTTACCTGGGATATGGCAGATCGTCTGCGGGAGGAAGCGGTTTCTCTGCGCTTTGCCCCGGAGTTTCCCAAGGGCGCCAATATCAATTTCTATGACTGGGTGGATGAAACCACCGTAAGGATCTTAACCTTTGAGCGGGGTGTGGAGGATTACACCCTGGCCTGCGGCACCGGCTGCGGCTCCACCGCCGCCGTCCTTTGGGCCGCAGGAAAGCTTCCCGGCGGCAAGCTCACCGCCCTGAACCGGGGCGGCACCCTGGAGGTGACCGTGGAGGGCGACGACACCATCACCGCCATCTACCTCCAAGGCCCCGCCGAGACCCTCAAAACCATGGATGTCTGACCACATCTTCAAAAGGCTTCTCCCTCGGGAGAAGCCTTTGTCGGTATTTTTTCGTGCATAGTGTAGTGTTTTCCCTAAATAACATGCCGGTATCCGCGCGGATACCGGCATGTTTTATACATATACATTAAGATTCCAGCGCCTGCTGCACTGCCGCCTGGAGATCCTCGTGGGTCACAGAGGACCAGAACACCTTGGTGATCACGCCTTCGGCGTTCAGCACCAATGTATAGGGGTAGGAGCCCCGTCCGCCCAGCATGGTGTAGTACTCTCCCGTAAAGCCGGAGCCCGTATCCTGGGAGAAGACCAGCTTGGAATCGGGATAATGCTCCGCGATATAATCGGGGCCGGTTTCACTGGACATAGCCGAGTGGATGGCGATCACCACCACCTGATCGGCGTACTCCTCCGCAATGGCTTCAAAATGGGGAAGCTCCTGGACACAGGGGGTACACCAGGTTCCCCAGAAGTTGATCGCTGTGACCTTTCCGGTGGTGGAAGGATCCAGGGTCTGCTCTGTGACACCGTCCTTGGTGACCACCGGCAGAGTGTAGCCGTAGCAGTACTTACCTTCTGTATTGCCGTACTCCTCAGGGGCAATGACCTTCACCGTCTCAGGGGCTGTGACCCAGTAGTAGGCGATGGCACCGCCCAAAAGGGCCAGCATCAGAACGCCCACGATGATCCGGGTGGTAAGTCTTGCCATTTTCCGCTTTTCCGGCTCTGCCTCGTTGGCACGAAGCAGGATCTTGGGTCCCTTCCAGGTGATGGCCTTGGTGGGGCATACATCTACGCAGTCACCGCAGCCGATGCACTCCCGGTCGCCCACCTTTTTGATATCCACCTTGCAGTGGGCAACGCAAAGTCCGCAATCGGTACACTTGCTTTCATCCACCTTAACGCCCAAAAAGGAAAGCTTGTTAAACAGTCCGTAGAACGCACCCAGGGGGCAAATAAAACGGCAGAACAGTCGGTAGATAAACACGCAACCCACCAAAATGCTCACCATGAGCAAGAATTTCCAGGTGAACAGCGGACCCAGCATGGAAAAATAGCTTTCGTTTACCGCATTGCTGAGCAGTCCGATGCCGCCCTCGAAGGTACCGGCGGGACAGATGTACTTACAAAACGCCGGCAGGGGGGTATCCCGGAAGGCATACATCACCGGCACGATCACCACGAAAAATACTAAGATCACATACTTGACCCAGGACAGAAGCCGGGTGACCACACCCTTTTTGACCTTGGGGGTCTTGACCAGATAGGTCAGATCCTGCACCAGCCCAAAGGGACACAGCCAGCCGCAGATCATACGGCCCAGCATCAGGGCATACAGCAGCAAAATGCCGCCCACATAGAAAAGGGTACTGCGGTCTGCGCTATAAGAGCCCTGCAGAGAACCCAGGGGGCAGGCACCCACGGCACCGGGGCAGGAATAGCAGTTGATACCGGGAACGCAAACCTTTTTGGAGGCGCCCTGGTAGATATTGCCGGATACAAAGCCCTTGAGGTTGGCGTTAAAAAGCAGGGCAAAGTACAGCTGCATCAGTCTGCGCCTTGAGGGGATCCAGTTTTTCAGTTTCTTTTTCATACCCTCACCCCAATCCTACACATTCGGTACAAATATTGATGGCCTTGGTAAGCACATCGGCCCAACCGTCGAAGAGGAAGCCGCCCACGATACAGCCCACCGCCACGCACAAGATCACAGTCCGCGCGATCCAGGTTTTGTCCTTCTTTACAGCCGCCTGGGGCTCAGTCTGCCGGGGTGCGGCCACCAGCTTCATAAGGGCGATTTCCCGGCGAATGCTCCTGCGGGACTGGACGGTTGCAAAAATCCCCATGATAAACGGAACGGTCAGGCAGACCAGAAGCATCACAGTGCCCCGGATCACAGCCCCGTTGATATCGTCCAGCTGATACCGGTCAAACCGCAGGGCATAGCACAAAAAGGCCACACTTCCGGCAGCAAACATGGCAATGCTTCCCCAACGCAGCTGCTTACGGGTCTTTTGCTCCGTGTGGATAGCGTTGCGGATGCGATCATCCCCACAACGGGTGAAGTCCTGCTTTTCGTGAAGCTTTTTCAGGATCAGCGGCTCGTTTTTCCCCAGCTTGATCCGCAGCTTTTCGTGGGGCAGGAGCATGTGCAGAAGAAATCCGCCAAAGATCAGCGCAACTGCCAGATACACCGGGATGGCAATGCCGCGGAAGGCGGTTGCCACCTTTTCCGGGGTGTAGACCTGCTCACCGCCGGAGTAATAAATATTCACACAGGCCACCATCAGGCATACCGCCGCCGCCACCAGGGACACGGACAGCAAAATGCCGTACAGCAGCCGGATCCGTTTTTCGTTCATGTGTGCACCTCCCAAAAGCCCATAAACCTTCTTATAGCATTATAGCATAAAGGGCGAAAAATGTAAATTCCAATTTATCGTACAAGCCAAAGCCTCCCCTACAGGGGAGGCAAGGCGGAAAAATAGAAATTATCTTGCATTACCGGGAGGATAGGAATATAATAACCTCAATAAACGTAAGGAAGGGATGCATTATGAAAGTAACGCTTGAAAACCTGACCAAAGTATTCCCCGGACGGGGCAAGGGGGCCAAAGAGGTCATTGCCGTCAATGACTTTTCCTTCGAGATCCCCGACGGCAAGCTGATTGGCCTTTTAGGACCCTCCGGCTGCGGAAAAAGTACTATGCTGAACCTGCTCAGCGGTCTTCTGACCCCCACCAAGGGCAAGATCTTCTTTGGAGAGGACGACGTGACCGCACTGCCCCCGGAGCATCGGGGCGTGGGACTGGTCTTCCAGAACTATGCCCTCTACCCCCATCTGACAGTGCGGCAGAATATCCTCTTCCCTCTGCAAAACCGCAAGGGAAAGGACAAGCTCACCAAGCCCCAAATGGAGGAGATGGCTTTGGAAGCGGCAAAGCTGGTGCAGATCGAAAGCCTGATGCACCGCAAGCCCAGCGAGCTTTCCGGCGGTCAGCAGCAGCGTGTGGCCATCGCCCGGGCCCTGGTAAAGATGCCCCGGATCCTGCTTCTGGACGAGCCCCTTTCCAACCTGGATGCCAGACTGCGTCTGCAGACCCGGGAGGAGCTGCGCCGGATCCAGCGGGCCACCGGGATCACCACCGTATTCGTCACCCACGATCAGGAGGAGGCCATGAGCATCTGCGACGAGATCGTAGTGATGAAAGAGGGTCTTTTGCAGCAGATGGGAGAGCCTCAGCAGGTCTATGACGATCCTGCCAATCATTTTGTGGCTTCCTTCCTGGGGACCCCACCCATCAATCAGTTCGCAGGCACCGTCAAGGGGGGCAAGCTTTACATCGGCGACCAGGCAGTGCTGCCCGTCCCCGGTGTTTCCGACCAGGCCGTCACCGTGGGCATTCGCCCGGAAGGCTTTGTTTTGCAGGAAAACGGCGCCTTTACCTGCCAATTGAAGGCTGTGGAGGTCATGGGCCGGGATATTACCGTTCTTAGCACCCACGAGGCCTGCACCGCCCCGGCGATCCGTTCCATCATCACCGCCGAAAGCCGGGTAGACACCGCAAAGCCCACCGTTTCCTTCGACCTGAAGCCCCACAAGGTCCTGCTGTTTGACGAAAACGGCGAACGGATCCGCTTTTAAGAGGGTCTTGCCATGGAAAAACGCAATCTCAAGGGCTGGCTGTATCTTCTGCCCGCCATCCTCTTTTTAGGGGTGTTTATGGTGTACCCCCTCATCGACGTATTTATCTACTCCTTTGAGGAGGGCTACAACTCTGCCGCTCAAACCTCCTTCGGCACCGGTCTTTACAATTACGGAAAGGTCTTGCGGGATCCCTACTTCCTGCAGGCTTTGAAAAACACCCTGATTTTGGTGCTGATCACTGTGCCCGTCTCCACGGGACTGGCCCTTCTGATCAGCGTAGGCCTCAGCTCCATCCAAAAGGTGCGCAATCTCTATCAGACCGTTTATTTTCTTCCCTATGTGACCAATACATTGGCAGTTGGCATGGTCTTTATGATCCTGTTCAAAAAAACCGAGTATTCCGACGGCCTGGTAAATATGATTTTGAGTTGGTTCGGTGTCGGTGCCATCGATTTTATTGACGGACACTACTGGGCAAAGATGCTGACCCTGTGCATTTATACGGTGTGGGTGGTCATGCCCTTTAAGGTGCTGGTACTCACCTCGGCCTTGGCCTCTGTCAAGCAGGACTATTACAATGCCGCCCGGGTGGACGGTACCTCCCGGCTGCGCATCTTCACCCGGATCACCCTGCCTATGATCTCCCCCACCGTGTTTTATTTGGTGATCACCGGCTTCATCGGTGCCTTCAAGGCCTATTCCGACGCGGTGGCCCTCTTTGGCACGGAGCTGAACGTGGCAGGAATGAACACCATTGTGGGCTACATTTACGACCAGCTGTATTCCGGCGGCGGATACCCCTCCTATGCCTCCGCAGCCGCCATCATTTTGTTTGCCATCGTGCTGACCATCACCTGCATCAATCTGCTGGTGAGCCGCAAGCACGTACACTACTCCTGAGGTGACTGCCATGGATTATGCAAAGCTTACCCAAAAGGCCCGGCTTCGCAGCCGGGTGATCAAGGGCATCACCTATACCCTTTTGACGGTTTGGGGCATTTTCGTGCTGTTCCCCTTTTACTGGATGCTCCTGACCTCCCTGAAAAGCCAGGGCGCTTACTATTCGGAAACCGTTCCGGCCTTCATTACCCTGAACCCCACCCTGGAAAACTTCAAAACCGCCTTTACCGGGGTGAATTTGGGCAGGTATTTCCTCAACACTGCCATTTTTACCCTGGTCACCACCGCGATCATGCTGGTGGTCACTGTTTTGGCAGCCTTCGGCTTCTCCCGACTGCAGTTTAGGGGCAAGAATTTGGTATTTACCCTGTTTTTGGCTCTGATGATGATCCCCAGCGAGCTGGTCGTGATCACAAACTTCGTAACGGTGACCAATCTGGACCTGCGCAATACCTTTACGGGTCTGATCCTGCCCAGTGTCACCTCGGTATTTTACATTTATCTTCTGAAGGAGAATTTTTCCCAGATCCCAGACGAGCTGTATTATGCCGCCAAGGTGGACGGGACCTCGGACTTTAAGTATCTGTGGAAGGTGATGGTGCCCATTTGCAAGCCCACCATCGTGACGGTGACCATTCTGAAGGTCATCGAATGCTGGAACAGCTTCGTGTGGCCCCGGCTCATCACCACAGATCCCGATTACTTCCTGGTTTCCGGGGGTATCCAGCAGATCCGGGAAAGCGGCTTCGGTCGGGACAATGTGCCTGCCATGATGGCGGCGGTGGTGGCCATTTCCGCACCGCTGATCGTGCTGTTCCTCATTTTCCGGAAAAAGATCATGGAGGGCGTGGCCCGGGGAGGTACCAAGGGATGAGACGTTTTATTGCACTGTTTCTTCTGCTGGCCACCGTCCTTTCTGCCACCGCCTGCCACAAGGCTGCCCCTATGGAAAGCTTCTGCCTGCCGGAGTCCTTTGATACCTCCCGGCAGTATGAGATCACCTTCTGGGCCAAGCATGAAAACAATATCAATCAGAAAAACCTGTACGAACAGACCGTCCGGGATTTTGAGGCCCTCTATCCCAACATCAAGGTCCATTTCCAGCCCTATACCGACTATTCCAAGATCTATGACGATGTGCTGACCAATATCCAGACCGGCACCACCCCCAATGTGTGCATCACCTATCCGGATCACATCGCCACCTATCTGACCGGTGAGAATACCGTTGTCCCCCTGGACAATCTGTTCACCGACCCCCGGTACGGCCTGGGCGGCAGCGAGCTTGCCTTCGACTCTCCCACAAAAGAGCAGATCATTCCCCAGTTTCTGTCGGAATGTGTGGTAAACGGGAGCTTCTATGCCATCCCCTATATGCGCTCCACAGAAGCCTGCTATATCAATAAGGATATGGTAGAGGCCCTGGGCTATGAAGTCCCGGATATTTTGACCTGGGAGTTTGTTTGGGAGGTCAGCGAAAAGGCCATGGCTTTGGGTAAGGACGAAAACGGCAATTTCATTGCCAACGGCCAGTCCACCCTGATCCCCTTCCTTTACAAATCCTCGGACAATATGATGATCCAGTATCTGCGGCAAACGGGCGGCGGCTACTCCACTGCAGACGGTACCGTGGAGATCTTCAACTCCACCACCGACGACTTTTTGGCAGAGATCTATACCCACGCCCAGTCCCGTGCCTTCTCCACCTTCGCCATTTCCAGCTATCCTGCCAACTTCCTCAATGCCGGTCAGTGCATTTTCGCGGTGGACTCCACTGCCGGTGCCACCTGGATGGGCTGTGAAGCCCCCCTGATCGATATCAGTGAGGATAAGCTGGTGACGTTTGAAACGGTGGTACGGCCCGTCCCCCAGGCAGACCCGGAAAATCCCCAAATGATCTCCCAGGGTCCTTCTGTATGTATCTTCAACAAGGAAGACCCCCAGGAGGTTCTGGCAAGCTGGCTCTTTGCCCAGTACCTGCTCACAGACCAGGTGCAGATCGCCTATTCCCAAACAGAGGGCTATATCCCGGTGACCTCCAAGGCCCATGAAAATCCCATTTATCAGGACTATCTGTCCCGAAGGGGCGAGGATAACAGCCTTTACTATTCTGTAAAGCTGGATACCGCAAAGCTGCTCCTTGAAAATATGGAAAACACCTTTGTGACCCCCGTATTCAACGGCTCTACGGATCTGCGCCAGTGCGCCGGTCAGATGATCGAGGAGATCACCAAGGGCGCCCGCCGGAAAAAGTCCCTGTCCTCCCTGATGGCAACCCTGGAAACGGATATGACCTCCCTGTACCACCTGGACGAGATCCGGCCACAGGGACAAAGTGCCGTGCAGAAAGCCCCCTTAGGACCCATGCCCACCCAGTCGAAGGTCCTTTTGTGGAGCCTGGGCGGAATTTGGCTGCTTTTGGGTGCCGGTTTCCTGACGGGCCTGGTGAAAAAACGGAAAAAGAAAAGCTAAGACTTGCCTTCCCCCAGGGGAAGGCTTGGCCGGAAAAATTTGTATTGATTTCTTGTTATTTCCCTGTATAATATTCTTGTCCGAATACACACATTTGGTAACAAAAAGGAGAATGAAAATGAAAAAACTCATTGCAATCATTTTGGCTCTGACCTTTGTTTTCACCCTGGCTGCCTGCGGCGGTGAGGAGGAGAAGAAGGGCACTGAGGCCACGACCACCGCAAAGCCAGAGGGCGTTATGTCCTACGAGGAGTACATGGCTGCTGAGATCGATGCAGAAGTCTGCGTAGAGGTCTACGTTCAGGCTACCCAGTCCTGGTGGGAAGACAAGATCACCGTCTACGCCCAGGACGAGGACGGCGCTTACTTCATCTATGAGATGGCCTGCTCTCAGGAGGACGCTGCCAAGCTCTACACCGGCACCAAGATCCGTGTCAACGGCTACAAGGGTGAGTGGGCCGGCGAAGTGGAGATCATGGACGCCACCTTCGAATTTGTGGAGAACGGCGATACCTACTACGCTCCCTACACCGATCTGACCTCCCTGCTGGGCACCGAGGAGCTGATCAAGCATCAGAACGAGCGCTTCAGCCTCAAGGGTCTGACTGTTGAGCCCAGTGTGGATCCCGATGGCAACGAGGTTGCTTTCCTGTACGGCTGGGACGGCTCCGGCGCCGGCAAGCCCGACAGCGATCTGTACTTCAAGGCCTCCCTGGACGGCAATACCTACACCTTTGTGGTTGAGTATTATCTGTGCAACGAGACCTCTCCCGTTTATCAGACTGTTCAGGGTCTGAAGGTCGGTCAGACCGTGGATATGGAAGGCTATCTGTACTGGTACGAGGGCGTACAGCCCCATCTGACCAGCGTGACCGTCACCAGTCTGGAGCCTCCCATGACCCACGAGGAGTACATGGCTGCTGAGATCGATGAGGAAGTCACCATTGAGGCCTATGTCCAGGCTACCCAGTCCTGGTGGGAAGACAAGATCACCGTCTATGCCCAGAACGAAGAAGGCGCTTACTTCATCTATGAGATGGCCTGCACCGAGGAAGAAGCTTCCGAGCTGGGCATCGGCACCAAGATCCGTGTCAACGGCTACAAGGGCGAATGGGCCGGCGAGGTGGAGATCATGAACGCCACCTTCGATATCATCGAAGACGCTGAGCCCTGGATCGCTGAGGAGCTGGATGCCACCGCTCTGCTGGGCACCGATGAGCTCATCAACCATCAGAACGAGAAGGTCTCCTTCAAGAACGTGACCATCGTCAGCTCCGGCACCAACACCACCGGTCAGGATGACGAGGGTAATGAGATCACTGAAAACGCCGCCTTCCTGTACGGCTGGGACGGCTCCGGCTCCGAGGGTACCGACAGTGATCTGTACTTCAAGGGCAGCGTGGACGGCAAGGTCTACACCTTCGTGATCGAGTACTATCTGTGCGACGAGACCTCCGCCGCTTACCAGGCTGTTCAGGCTCTGAACGTAGGCGATGTGGTGGATCTGACCGGCTTTATGTACTGGTATGAAGGCGCACAGCCCCATATCATCTCCGTCACCCCCGTCGCTTAATCCAATAAAAGCATAACCGGGATGCTGCAAACGCAGCATCCCGGAATTTTTTGCATCAAAGACCGGCGCTGATCATCATTACCACAATTGACAATTGACGATTGACAATTGTCAATTCTATACATATCTAGTCATTCCCAGCCAGATTCTCAATAATCAGCTTCCGTTTTGCTTGCTGTTTTTGCGCATACTCCAATAAATTTCGCGAATTTCCAACATGCTTTACGTAGCAGATAATGGAATCTGTATTTTGGGTCATGTGTCTATTGGCCCGCACAATCGAGTAGGAACGCGGAACACTCTCCAACGGAGGATAATACGAGCCATCAAACCCATCCGTCAATGTCACCGGCCGATCTGCCGGGTGATAGGCAAGTAAGAGGTATAGATATATATCAGGATGGCGCGTTTTTGCGCGTTTTACAGCTGTAGCAGCTAAGGCATCAAAGCTTCCCCGACTGCCCACATAAAAATGGCGAATCCCATATTGGGAATACTGCATTTCAACGGCAGCTTCAATTTGTGGTAAAATAGAATATGGCGTATCTGCATGACCAAACATGAAACAAGATTTCATTTCCCCACCCTCATTCTGTATTGAAAGCACATCTGTGCTTTTATGTCATTTTATCATTTTATATCTGTATTTACAATACAGTTGTACAAAATACAGAGGGTGAGTATTATGGCAATTGATTATGCTGATATCGGACATCGGATCAAACAAAAGCGAATAGAAAAAGGCTTGACCCAGGAAAAACTATCCGAGCGTATTGGAATCGGACCTTCTCACATGAGCCACATTGAAAGTGGTAGCACTGTTCCGAGCTTTGAGGTATTTATTTCTATTTTGAATACACTGGACTGCTCCGCTGATGAATTGCTGTGCAGAGAAACCTTGGCAGCCAAACCTCTGCTAAATAGTTGGCTATCGGAACTGATCGCAGACTGCGATCCAACGGAAACTAAAATTCTTACCGATATTGTAATTTCTGCAAAGCAAACCCTTCGGAAGAATAAAACTGCGGAGTAAATAATACAAAAAATGGCTGTCTTAATACGTTTTTTGTAGGATCACTTCTCCCGAGGTGACCGCAACCCAAATGAAAAATAGCGCAAAATCTGCATATTTCTTGCAGATTTTGCGCTATTTTTACGGCCCGGACACCCGAGGACGGGTGTCCCTACAGCATACTGCACGCATCCGGCAAAAATCGGCTCCGAAGAGCCGATTTTTGCCATCTTCCCCCGAAGAGGAAGGCTTTAAGTTAGTTTTTGCAGTACTCCACTGCGGTCTGGGCAGCGACAGCAGCATTGTTGTACACCAGCCGGATATTGGACTCCAGGGAGTCGCCGCCGGTGAGCTCTGCCACTCTTGCCAGCAGGAAGGGGGTAGTCTCCTTGCCGTGGATGCCCTTGGCCTCGCACTCGGAAATAGCCTGGTCAATGGCCTTGTTAATGGTATCCAGGGGCATGGCATACTCCTGGGGGATGGGGTTTGCCACCAGCATACCGCCCTTGAAGCCCAGCTCGTTCTGGGTCTTGAAAGCGGCGGCCAGCTCCGCGGGGGTATCCATCCGGTAGTCCACCTTGAAGCCGGACTGACGGGTATAGAAAGCGGGCAACTCCTCAGTGCCGTAGCCGATAACGGGCACACCCTTGGTCTCCAGATACTCCAGGGTCAGGCCCAGGTCCAAAATGGACTTGGCACCGGCACACACCACCATAACGGGGGTCTGACCCAGCTCTTCCAGGTCCGCAGAAATGTCCATGGTGGTCTCTGCGCCACGGTGTACACCGCCGATGCCGCCGGTGGCAAAGATCTTGATGCCTGCCATATGGGCGATGATCATGGTGGTGGTCACAGTGGTGGCACCGTCTTCCCCTCTTGCACACAGCACCGCCAGGTCACGACGGGAAGCCTTGGCAATGTTCAGGCCCTTCTTGCCAAAATACTCGATCTCCTCAGCGGTCAGACCGGCCTTCAGGCGACCGCCGATCACAGCGATGGTAGCAGGCACAGCCCCGTTCTCCCGGATGATCCGCTCCACATTCAGAGCGGTCTGCACATTCTGAGGATAGGGCATACCGTGGGAAATAATGGTGGATTCCAGGGCCACAACGGGCTTGCCCTCGGCCAGAGCCTGGGCCACTTCGGGATTGACGTCCAAATACTTGTTCATGTTCATACTCGTTTACTCCTTCATTATCCGTTCATTCTGGCCCGCAGTGCCTGGGCACTCATGGCCGGGTTTATGGTTTCAGGGGATTCCATGGCGATGGAACCGGCGGCAAGGCCGGCCAACGCTGTATCCTTCAGGTCCGTACCCTCCAGGTAGGCCCAAACCAGGGCCGCCATAAAGGCATCTCCGCAGCCGGTGGTATTGACCATATTGCCGGGAAGATTCTCCAAATGGAGCTGCCGCTCCCGGGTCGCGGCATAGACACCCCGGGATCCCAGGGAGATAAATACCCGATGCACGCCCTTATCCAAAAGGGCCTGGGCCGCCTTGGCAACATCCCCATCCTCCCGGATGGGCACGCCGGACAGCAGCTCCGCCTCCAGCCGATTGGGCTTCAGGGTATGGATCTTATGGAGGATGGGCCGCAATTTTTCCGCCTTTGCAGTGGACACGGGATCGCAGAACAGGGGTGCTGTGCAGTTCTGCGCCAAATACTCCAGGGATTCTGCCGGGATATTGGTATCCACGACCACCACCTGGGCATTTTGCAGGATGCTCAAATTGGCAGCCAGATACGCCGGGGTGATCCGGTCGCAGATGGACATATCCGAAAGGGCCAGGGCCATTTCTCCATCGGGCTGGGCAATGTATAAATAGGTAGAAGTGGAAGCCTCTGACAGCCGCAGGGCATGGCTGGCATCGATCCCCAGCTCCGCACAGCTGGCGGCGACCTTCTGCCCGTGCAGATCCTCGCCAAAGGCAGTAAGCATCCGCACATCTGTGCCCAAAAGGGCCAAATTATGGGCAATGTTCCGGCCCACACCTCCCAGGCTTACCGTCACGGTGCCGGGATTGGAATCCGCATCCACCAGCTTGCCGAAGGACCGACCGCCAATGTCCACATTCACGCCGCCGACCACCACCGCATAGGTGCCGCTGCGCAGAACATAGCCCTTTCCGGCGATATAGCCCTTTTTCAGCAAATTGGAAATATGCACTGCCACCGACGAACGGGTGATGGACAGCGCGTCTGCCAGCTCCTGCTGGGAGATCATAGGGTTGGCTTCAATGTAGCCCAGGATCTGCCGTTCCCGTTGAGTCAAGGCAAACACCTCCTAAACTCTTGTTAAGTTATAAGCTAATATTAAGATACTATAGATCCCAGGAAATGTCAAGACAAATATAAAAAACCCTGTGCTGAATCTGTCGAGGAGTTTATTGGAAACCTATGCCCGTTTCGTGCTTTTTCTGTGGACCGGAGGACTAGAATAGTCCCACAAGCCATTACGAAGGAGGACCGGCAATGCAGTGCCAAAAACTCAAAACCTATATGGATACCGGACGGGTGGTATTTTTACCTGCCCGAAGCATCCGCCCCAATCCCGCCCAGCCCCGTACGGTATTCCGTCAGGATACTTTGGACGAGCTCACCGAGAGCATCCGCCGCCACGGGATCCTGCAGCCCTTATCCGTGCGCCGGGTAGGACCGGCCTATGAACTCATTGCCGGAGAGCGCAGGCTGCGGGCCGCCCAGCAGGCAGGGCTTTCAGAGGTGCCCTGTATTATCATGAATATGGATGAACGGGAGTCTGCCATGGCGGCTATCCTGGAAAACCTCCAGCGGGATGACCTGGATTTTGTGGAGGAGGCCAAGTCCATCAGCGCCCTCATGACCCGGTGGGGATTAAGCCAGGAGCAGGTGGCACGGGCTTTGGGAAAAAGCCAAAGTGCCATTGCCAACAAGCTGCGGCTTCTGCGCCACAGCGGGCAGGTTTTGACCGCCCTGCGGGAGGCGGAGCTGACAGAGCGTCACGGTCGGGCCTTGCTGCGCCTGTCCACAGAAAAGGAAAAGCTGGCGGCCATTGCCGTGATCGCAAGGCAAGGGATGAGCGTTGCCCGGACAGAGCGGTATATCGAGGAGCTTTTGGCAAATCCCAGGGAGGCTCAGCCGAAGGCCAATGTGGGGGCTTTCCTGAAAAATGTGAATCTGACCCTGGCCCGGATCCAGCAGTCCGGTATCCCGGCAGTATCCGAACGCCGGGAAACAGAGGACCGGATCGTGCTGACCATAACCATTCCAAAGTGACCCCATATGATTAATATGCGGTTCTGAGGCTTGTCCTTTTTTGTCAGCGGTGGTATAATCGAAGGAGAAATTTTCCGGGAGGCGACAACCCTTGGATGAATCCACACTGGCATCTCCCCAAAAACAAGGTTTTTTACATTCCACCTGGCTGGTAGTGGTCTGCTGCTTTTTGATGACCTTCACCAGTTTGGGCTTCTGCAGCAGTCCCAAGCAGCTGTTTTTGAAGGCTGTTACCGACGCGCTGGATATGGACAGGACCCTGTTCTCCTTCAATGACACCCTGCGCTTTTTGGTCACAGCCACTCTGAGCTTCTTCTTCGGCAGCCTGGTCTCCCGGTTCGGCACCAAGAAGATGATCCTGATGGGCTTTACTCTGCTCGTCGCTTCCCAACTGCTCTATGCCACGGCAACCACCGTTGCCCTTTTGTACTTAGGCGGCATTTTACTGGGTGCCGGTCTGTCTCTTACCAGCTCCACCCTGGCCAGCTATATCATCAAACGCCGCTGCACCAAAAATGTGGGAACCCTCCAGGGTCTTGTGATGTCTGCAAACGGTTTGGGCGGTGCTTTGGCCACAAACCTGGTCACGCCTTTGATCGAAGGCTCTCCCTTTGGCTATCGGAAGGCTTACTTTATGGTTGCCGCCGTTTTGACCGGAGTGGGCATTCTGCTCATGATCTTCTTCCGGGAGGATAAGGAAAAGCCCCATCAAGCCACTGCCAAAAAGGCCCGGGGGCAGGTATGGGAGGGCATCTCCTACGATCAGGCTAAGAAACGGACCTACTTCTATGTCTGCGCCATTTTGGTGTTCTTTACGGGCTTGGTCCTCTCCGGCATCAACGGCATCGCCACCGCCCATATGCGGGATGTTGGCATTGACGGGAACACAGTAAAGATGATTTGGAGCTACCACTCCATTGCCCTGATGTGCATCAAATTCCTCACAGGCTTCGTCTATGACCGCAAGGGTCTGCGCTTTACCCTGATCATGTGCCAAACGGCCTCCATCACTGTTTTGGTGGCTCTGTCCCTCACCGCGCCCACCACCTTCGGCATCGGCATGGCCTGGGTCTACTCCCTGCTATCCGCCATGGCCCTGCCCCTGGAAACCATCGGCGTGACCCTCGTCACCGGTGATCTGTTCGGCAATCGGGATTTTGCCAAGCTTTTGGGCCTGATGACAGCCCTGAACAATTTGGGGTATGCGGTGGGCTCTCCCGTATCCAACCTGGTCTACGACAACTGCGGCACCTATGTTCCCGCCATTATCGCCGGTGCGATCCTCATGGGCGTTGTAGCGATTGCCTTCCAGTTCGTGATCACCGCCGCGAGAAAAGACCGCCCCAAGCTGGCTGCATAATTGCCAATGCATTGCTGCGCATCATTGTTATGAAAGTACCGCCCTTGTAGGGGCCGAAGACCACTTCGGCCCACGGGCCGGTGTAGGCACCGGCCCCTACGAGTGCGGTGGGAGATACGCCCGGAATTCCTGCTTCCTAAAACCACAAAAAACACCGGTATAAACGCCATCGCGTTTATACCGGTTTCTTTATCAAGAAATGGCAATGTATTCGATATAGCCGTCATGGGCACGGCGGTCGATGCGGCCGGTCTGAAGCAGATAATCGACGATCACCTGCACATTCCGTTTCGCACCCAAAACCTTGTGCAAATCGTCCGGGTTGGAGCCGGTGATGGCGATCACATTGGCCGTCAGCCGTTCCAGGGGGATATACTCCCGGCACTGATCCTCCACGATCTGGATCTTCTGCCGCATATTGTCAATATTCTCCTGGGCCAGCTCCCGGATAGAGTCCACCACACCGTTATGGGCCAGGATATAGCGGTTATAGTTCAGTTCCCGGCAGAAGGCCTTGGCCTCCAGATCCGTCGCACACTGACTGCAATAAGGGATCCGCACCGCACGGAGCACATCCTGGCTCAAAATGGTATCGGACAGATATGCTACCCCGTCCGGGGTCACAAAGCCCATATTCTCCACAGCATGACCGGGCAGGCTGATCACCCCAAACCGGTGACCGCAAACCACCACATCATCGGTATTGGGATCGATCAGGTGATCCGTCGCGGACAGATAGGGACCCACCAGGGGAACGGACATAAAGGAGGTCTCAAAGGTAGCCATCCTTGCCATTCCGGGGTTATTCAGCATGGCGGAAGCATAATAGGACATATAGGTATGCGCCCCATATTTTTCCTTCAGAGGCCGCAGGTTCCCGATGTGATCCATGTGGAAATGGCTCACAAGAATGGAGTGGATGCGAATATCCTCCTGCTCCAGCAGCGCCAAAAGTCCCTCCCGGTCCGTCAGCTTCATGCCGGTATCGATCATTACCGCATTCTGCCGGTCCGGCATATACAGCGCGATCCGGCAGGAGCCGGTGACGATGCACCAGGTATCCCCCAGCACATGCTCCAAAACCACCGGCTTACGCCGTTTTTCCAGGTTCATAGATTACATGCAGATGGCGCCGCCGCTGGCGAAAATGGTCTGGCCAGAGACCCAGCTGGAATCCTCGGTGCAGAGGAAGGCGGTGAGGGAGGCGATCTCGTCGGGATCTGCCATACGCTGCATGGGGTGACGGGCCACAGCGGCATTGAACTTCTCCTCACCCACAGCGCGCATCATCTCGGTATCGATGTAGCCGGGGGCGATGCAGTTCATGCGGACATTCTTCCGACCCAGCTCCTTGGCCATGGTACGGGTGAAGCCCTGCATAGCGGCCTTGGTGGCAGCATAGTTAGCCTGACCGGGGTTGCCCATCAGAGAGGTGGAGGAGATATTGACGATGGCACCGCTCTCCTGCTCGCGCATGATGGGAACTACGAACTTGCACAGGTTGTACATGCCGTTGAGGTTAATGTTGATAACGGTGTACCACTCGTCGTCAGTCATCTTGTGGAAAATACGGTCACGGGTAACACCTGCGTTGTTTACCAGCACATCCACACGGCCAAACTTTGCCACAGTGGCATCCACAGCAGCCTTGACCATATCGGAATCGGCAACATTACACTTAATGGCAATGACCTTCTCACCGGTAGGATCCAGCTCCTTGGCAGTAGCCTCTGCCAGGGCCAGGTCCCACTCCAAAATGGCGACACCGGCGGCCTCCTCAGCCAAAAAACGCTTGGCAATGGCCTTGCCGATGCCCTTACCGGCGCCGGTAACGATACAGTACATACCCTTCATGTTTTTCATGATAAAACTCTCCTTATTTGTTCTGGAATTTCGGTTGACGTTTTTCTCTCAGGGCCGCAAGACCTTCCTTGCAGTCCAGGGATTTTGATGCGTAAGGACCAATCTCCGCTTCCCGGGCAAAGCCGGCAGCAAAAGCCTCGTTGCGGAAGCCGTTCATCACCCGTTTGGCAGCGGTGATGGACCGGGGGGCCTTGGTGGCGATCAGGTGGGCAAGTTCCAAGGCCTTTTCCACCAGCTGCTCGGGAGGATAGACCTCCTGGCAGACACCGTAGCGGACAGCCTCCTGACCGGACAGTCTGGCGGCTGTGTAGAACATCCGCTTGGCATTGGCTTCGCCAATGAGCCAGGGCAGCCGGGTATTGCCGCCGTAGGCAGCGATCAGGCTGAGATTGGCTTCTGTCAGGCCGATCTTGGCAGTCTCGGAGGCATAGCGGATGTCGCAGCACAGGGCAAGCTCCAGACCACCGCCCAGGCAATGGCCCTCGATGGCGGCAATGATGGGCAGTCGGCAGTTTTCGACCTGATTGTAGCAGTTCTGTCCAATGATGGTATTGGTACCCTTGGGGAATACCCCAAAGGTATTCACATCAGCACCGGCGCAGAAGGCCCGCTGATTACCGGTAAGCACCACACAACGCATGGTATCATCGGCAGAAAGCTCTGTAAAGCAATCCCGAAGCTGGAACAGAAGATCCGGTGACATGAGGTTCAGCGGCCCGTTGTTCAGGGTCATAAGGACCACACCGTCGTCAAACCGCTCCAGCTTCAAAAGGCTGTATTCGTTCATTTCAGTGTCTTCCACCTTTCCAGGGGAGCGGGATCGTACACCGGCTCCCGGTGAGCCAGTCTGGCACGGGCGCATTCGGTTCTGTTGGGGTCGGGTCCCAACAGCTGCTCATTGCCTCTGGCACGCATACGGGACTGCAGATCCACCACATCGTACTGCTCCAGCTCGCCCTCGATGATGGTCATCTTGGAAGCCCACAGTGCCGCGGGATACTGCTTGGCGATCTTCTTGGCAACAGCCATGGCAGTATCAAACAGCTGATCCTTGGGAACGACCTCCTGGACAACACCCCAATGCTTCAGCTCTTCCGCAGTAAAGGGGGTCGCAGTGTAGAAGTGGTAGCGGGCCACCTTGTCGGGAACGATCCGCAAAAGCCAGACCGGACCGCCCACAGTGCCCACGGTGATCTCCGGGAAGTTAAACAGGGCATCGTCGGAAGCCACCACCACATCACAAAGGCTTGCGTAGGCAAAGCCCATGCCGATCACATGGCCATGGCAGGCCGCCACCATGGGGACGCGGCACCGGTGCAGAGCCCGGAAGGAAGCATCGATGGTGGGATTGACGCGCTTTCTGAAGTCAGGATCCTTGGACTGGCTGGCCTCCTTCAGGTCATGGCCGGCACAGAACATCCGGCCCTCTGCCCGAAGAATACAGCAGTACACATCGATCCGGGAGTTCAGCTCTTCAAAGATCTCCGTCAGGCCAACACGAATGGATTCGCATACGGCATTGACCGGGGGGCGGTCAATGGTAATGATACCAATATGGTCAACGACCTCAAATTTAATATATTCACACATAGCATTCACCTTAGTCACAGTTTTCAAAAATTGCTGCTACGCCCTGACCGCCACCCACGCAGAAGGTGATGGCACAGCGTTCGCCGCCCTGGCGCTTGAAGATACCGGCGGCCTTGGCAGCCAGATTGATGCCGGTCGCGGAATAGGGGTGGCCCAAAGCGATACCGCCGCCACGGACATTGAGGATCTCCGTGGGGATATTCAGCTCACGCTGGCAAGCCAAAGTTTGACAAGCAAACGCTTCGTTACATTCAATGAAGGAGAAGTCGGTGATCTGCATACCGTTGCGCTTCATGATCTTCTGCATAGCGGGAATGGGACCCAGACCCATATACCGGGGATCCACACCGGCTACCGCAAAGTCCACAAACCGCATCAAAGGCTTCAGACCCAGGCTTCTTGCCTTTTCCTCCTCCATCAGCACGCAGGCGGCAGCACCGTCGTTCAAAGGAGAGCAGTTGCCGCCGGTACACACGCCGCGGGCTACGGGCCGCAGCTTTGCCAAAGCCTCCACAGTCGTTCCGGGACGCAGGATCTCGTCGGTATCCACGATCAGCGGATCCGCCTTTTTCTGCGGAACGGAGATGGGGACAATATGCTCCGGGTACAGACCTTCCTTGTAACCCAGCTCTGCCAAATTCTGGCTTCTGCAGGCATACTCGTCACATTCTTCACGGGTGATGCCGTACTTTTTCGCCACATTTTCGGCAGTCGTCAGCATATTGGGGTCACCGTAGGGTTCCTTGGGGCTGGAGTACTGGAAATTCAGACGGGGCGTGCCGTTTTCATAGGGGTTGTCGTTTTGCAGGTAGAAGAAGCGACGGGAGTCCTGCTCCACACCGCCTGCCATGTACACATCACCGGCGCCGGTGGTGATCATGGCGCAGGCAGTGGTAATGGCGCTCAAACCGGTGCCGCAGCCACGGTTGACGGTCAGGCAGGCAGTAGCCTCGCTCATACCGGCGTGCAGCCATACATACCGGGCGGGGGTCAGATACCGGGGGATGTTGCCCCAAATGTTTTCCTCTACCATGGAGCTGTCGATGCCCGCCCGGGCAATGGCTTCCTTAATGACCACATCCGTCAGATCCAGGCGGTCCAGATTCTTGAACACACCGCCCATTTTACCCACAGGGGTACGGACGGCAGAAACCAACACAGCATTTCTCATCATGCGTATCCTCTCTTTCTACCGTCAGACACACATTCTGCCGTCGGTTACGATGATCCGCTCGCCATTGACGAAGGAGGAATCATCGCAGGACAGGAATGCGATCACAGAGGCCATCTCCTCCACGGAGCAGGGACGGTTCCGGGGGAACGCAGCCATTTTGACCTTCAGCTTATCTTCCGGTACGGTTTTGATCATATCCGTATCCACGGCTGCAGGACAGACTGCATTGGAGGTGATGTTATACTTGGCATACTCCTTGGCCAGCACACGGGTCAGACCCAGCACGCCATGCTTGGCGGCGGCATAGTTGGACTGACCGAAGGCGCCGCCGTAGCCCATGGAGGAGATATTTACGATCTTGCCGTACTCCTGCTCGATCATGCCGGGGAGCACCTGCTGGCAGCAGTACACCAGGCTCGACAGGTCAACATTCAGCACCAGCTCCCAATCCTCTACGGGAAGATTGATAATGGTACGGTCACGGACGATACCGGCACAGTTGACCAAAATATCGATGCGGCCGAAGGCTGCGCGGATCTCATCAAAGCAGCGCTGTACATCCTCAGGGATAGCAACATTGCACTTGAAGGCAAAGGCACGGGTCCCGGTGGATCCAGCTCCTTCGCGGTGGCCTGAGCGGCTTCCAGGTTCATATCCACCAGGGCGACCTTTTCAATGCCGTCGTCTAAGTAGCGCTTCACAGCACCAGCACCGATACCCTTGGCGGCACCGGTAACAACAGCGATCTTTCCGGTAAAATTACTCATAATTCCATCCTCCCATCAAGCTTTGGTCCAGTCTTTGATGACCTTGACGACCTGACCGTGGAGGGCTCTGCCCTCTTCGGAGGCAAGCAGGGTCACAGTCTTGGCTACGTCCTCGGGGGTTGCGCTTGCAGTGGGGATCACTGTGTTGACGGTAACGCCGTACTTCTCGGACTCTCTGGAGCAGGTGCCGTTATAGCCCAGGGCGGAGGCCTTGGTGATGGCGTAGGCCGCGTTGCCCACAGTGCCGTAAGCGGCATCGTCGGAGAAGAGGATCACCTCGCCGGTTTTCCGGGCCTTCATATCCGCAAAGACCTGCTTGCAGCAGTAGAACAGGCTGTGGACATTGACTGCCAGGACCTGATTCCATTCCTGGGGCGTGGTCTCCAGCAGGGTCTTTTTGCAAACGGCATTGGGGTTGCAGACAAGAATATCTACAAAGCCGAGCTCCGCCTTAATGGCATCAAAGGCACGGGTCACATCGGCAAAGTCGGCAATGTTGCATACCATCGCCTGACAGACAGCGCCCTGTTCCCGGACAGCGGCTTCGCTTTCCGCATTTTCGCACAGAATCACCACAGCCTTGGCATCCCCCAGGGCAAATTCCTTTGCCATTGCCAGGGAATTGGGCTGGGCGCCGCCGGTAATTACCACGATTTTATCGGTAAATTTTCCCATTATTCTATCCTCCTCAGTCGCACTTTTCGAAGATGGCAGCTACGCCCTGACCGCCGCCGCAGCAGAAGGTAATGGCGCAGCGCTCAAAATCATTACGGGCGAAGATGCCGGCGGCCTTGGCGGCCAGGTTGACACCGGTTGCGGAATAGGGATGCCCCAGCGCAATGGCGCCGCCGCGGATGTTCAGCTTCTCAATGGGGATGTTCAGCTCACGCTGGACACCCAGGGTCTGGGCGGCAAAGGCTTCGTTGCACTCGATAAAGTCAAAATCATTGATGGTCATGCCGTTGCGCTTCATAAGCTTACGCATGGCATTGACCGGACCAAGACCCATGTACCGGGGATCCACACCGGTGGTGGCATAATCCACAAACCGCATCAGAGGCTTCAGGCCCATAGCCCGGGCCTTTTCCTCCTCCATCATGATGGCGGCAGAAGCACCGTCATTGAGGGGGGAGGCGTTACCGCCGGTGACCACACCGTCAGCCACGGGACGAAGGGTGGAAAGGATCTCCACGGTGGTGCCGGGACGCAGGATCTCATCCCGGTCGATCACAATGGGATCTGCCTTCTTCTGAGGCACGGTAATAGGAACGATGTGCTCGGGATAAAGGCCCTCCTCGTAGCCCTTCAGGGCCAGGGCCTGACTTCTTGCAGCATATTCGTCGCATTCCTCCCGGGTGATCCCCAAAAGCTTTGCCACATTTTCGGCAGTGGTCACCATGTTGGGATTCCCGTACTGCTCAGGACTGGACAGCCTGGGGACGATGCTGATGCCGCCACCGGCATAGGGGTTGGAGGAGGTCACCAGGCGGACGGGCTTGGAGTCAAACTCCACACCGCCGCACATATACACCTCGCCGTAGCCGCCCTTGATAAAGGTTCCTGCCAGGGTCAGACCGGTCAGGGCAGTGCCGCAGCCCCGGTTGATGGTAAGGCCGGGAACCTCCACAGGCAGACCCGAGGCCAGCCAGCCGTAACGGGCAGGGGTACGGGCTTCCGGGTTGTTACCCAGGAGCACATCATCGACCTCAGTTTCCCGGCCTTCCAGGCCGGCACGCTTCAATGCTTCCAGGATACAGGGCTTCAGCAGGTCCATTCTCTGAATGGTTTTGAATACGCCGCCTCGCTTACCTACAGGAGTACGGACTGCAGAAACCAATACTGCGTTTTTCATACTCATTACATCCTTTCCTGACGGGGGCTGCGCCCCCGTCTTTATGAGGGTGGATTATCTTCTCAGGTTCTCGATCAGCGTGGTTACGCCCTGGCCGCCGCCGCAGCAGGAGGAGAACAGACCGTAGCGACCGCCGCTGCGGGCCAGCTCCTTCATGCAGAAGATACCGATTCTGGCGCCGGAAGCACCGTTGGGGTGACCGAAGGAAATGGCGCCGCCGTTGGGATTCCACTTGGCCTGGTCGATGCTCTTACCGGACTGGATCTCCATTTCACGGATCACGCCCAGGTTCTGAGCGGCAAAAGCCTCGTTACACTCGAATACATCGATATCGTCCACGGTCAGGCCGGCACGCTGGATCGCCAGCAGGTTGGAGTAGGCAGGACCGATACCCATCAGACGGGGCTCAACACCTACGTCAGCACCGGTGACCCAACGGGCATAGGGCTCATAGCCCAGCTCCTTAGCCTTCTCGGCAGTCATCATCAGCACGAAGGCGGCGCCGTCGTTGAGGCCGGAAGCATTACCGGCAGTGGTAACGGAGGTCTCGGTGCCACGGACAGTGCGCAGCTTTGCCAGGGCTTCCATAGTAGTGGTGGGACGCAGATGCTCGTCCTTGTCCACGATGATCTCGGGGGTCTTCTTGGTGGCAGGGATCACCACGGGGGCGATCTCCTCCAGGAAGTAGCCCTTCTCGGTGGAGGCGGCGGCACGCATCTGGCTGCGGTAAGCAAATTCGTCACAGGCCTCACGGGAGATATTCCACTTCTCGGCCATGATGTCGGAGATCTCAATCATGGAAGCACGCTGCTTGGGATCGGAGTGGATGATGGAGATGCAGGCCTGGGGGCCAAGGCCCTTGTAGGGCTCAACGAAGGTGGAGTACTTCACGACCTTCTGGCTGTGGGATTCCATACCGCCGGCAATGATCACATCGGCAGCACCGGCCAGGATCTTCCAGGCGGCGTGGTTGATGGAGTCGATGGCGGAGCCGCACTGCATTTCCACGAAGGAAGCGGAGGTCTCAAAGGGCAGGCCGGCAGCCATGGTGATGTAACGGGCAGGGCTCCAGCTATGGCCATCGGTACCGGCAGAGCCACAGATCACGGAGTCCACCTTGCCGCCCTTTTCCAGGATACCGGTCTTGGCGACCAGGGACTTGACCACGTGAGCTGCCAGCTGGGAGGAGGCGAAGGTCTTCAGGCTACCGCCCATCTTGCCAAAGGGGGTACGCATACCGTCAACAAATACTACTTCTCTCATGTTCATTTCCACCTTTCAAAATTATACATAATCATAGAAGCCGTGGCCGGTCTTGCGACCCAGCTTGTTTTCCTTGACCATCTGCTCGTAAATATCGTACATATCGGGCTTTTCGCCGGTACGCTCGTAGGTTGCCTTCATCATGGTAAAGCTCAGGTCGATACCGGTCAGATCGTTCATGCGGAACACGCCCATCTTATGATTGAAGCCAAACTCCAGGGCGGTATCCACCTCCTGGGCGGTGCAGTAGCCGTTCTGCACCAGGTACTTGGCTCTCTGGCTCAGGCCTGCCACCAGGTAGTTGCCGGCAAAGCCCGCGATCTCCTTCTTCTGCCAGATGGGCATCTTGCCCATACGCTTGGCAAGCTTGAAAATGGCGCCTGCGGTCTCGGTGCTGGTGTGAGGACCCTGCACCACCTCCACAAACTTCATGACCAGGGCAGGGTTGTAGAAGTGCATATTGCAAAGCCGGGAGGGATCTTCCATGCAGTCGGCAAACAAAGAGGAAACCATATAGCTGGAGTTGGTGGCAATGATGCAATCCTTACGGATCAGCTTGTCCAGCTGACGGATCACACTGGCCTTCACGTCCTTGACCTCAATGATGGCCTCGATGACACAGTCCACATCCTTAACAGCCGCTTCCAGGTCGCCCACAATGTGGAAACGGGACTCTGCCTCGGCAACCTGAGCCTCGGTCATACGACCCTTGGCGATCCGGCCTGCCATGTACTCCTTTTCCCACTTGTCAACAGCTTCCAGAACCTCGGGCTTCAGGTCGTAAACGGTTGCATCCACACCGCAGATAGCGGCGCACAGGGCGATCTGACGGCCCATGAGACCACCGCCGATGACGGCGATCTTGTTCAGATCCCGGTAGGGGGTCACATCGATCACTTCGCTGGCGGGTGCTTCGCCATTGGGGTTCGTGCGGTAATCGTAGAAGCCGATGCCGGTCTTGCGGCCCAGCTTGTTTTCCTTGACCATCTGCTCGTACACATCGTACATATCGGGCTTCTTGCCGGTTCTTTCGTATCGGGTCTTCATCATGGTGAAGCCCAGGTCAATACCGGTCAGATCGTTCATGCGGAAAGTGCCCATCTTATGATTGAAGCCGTATTCCTGGGCAGTATCCACTTCCTGGGGGGTGCAATAGCCGTTTTCCACCAGGTATCTCGCGCGCTCGATCAGACCGCCAATGAGATAGTTGCCGGCGAAGCCCGCGATCTCCTTCTTCTGCCAGATGGGCTTCTTTTCCATCTTCAGAGCCAGATCGTAGACAGCCTGGGCGGTCTCGGTGCTGGTGTGGGGGCCCTGGACCACTTCCACGAACTTCATGACAAGAGCGGGATTGTAGAAGTGCATATTGCAGAGCCGGGAGGGATCCTCCATGCAGTCGGCAAAGAGAGAGGAGACCATAGCGCTGGAGTTGGTGGCAATGATGCAATCCTTGCGGATCAGCTTGTCCAGCTGACGGATCACACTGGCCTTGACCTCCTGGACCTCGATGATCGCCTCAATGACGCAGTCCACATCCTTGACGGCTTCTGCCAGGTCGCCCACAATGTGGAAACGGGACTCTGCCTCGGCAACCTGAGCCTCGGTCATACGGCCCTTGGCGATCCGGCCTGCCATATACTCCTTTTCCCACTTGTCAACGGCCTCCAGCACCTCGGGCTTCAGGTCGTAAACGGTGGCATCCACGCCGTGGATGGATGCACACAGGGCGATCTGACGGCCCATCAGGCCGCCGCCAATGACGGCAATTTTTTTGATTTCCATAAAAATTCCTCTCCTTTTTATCGGACTGCGCCGCTTTGACGCAGAGAATCAATGGTTTCCTGGGTGTAGCCCAGTTCCTGCATAATGGCATCGGTGGAAGAACCGATGGCAGGGGCAATCTTGGTAGTCAGCTCACCCACAGAGTCCATTTCAATGGGGCTGCGGGGCATAATATCGGTATTTCCGCTGGGGAAATCAACCTTCTCCAAATAGCCGTTGGCCCAGGCCTGGGGGTCTGTTGCCAGGTCGGCATAGTGACCCATGCGGATCAGGGGGATATCCAGCTCCTTGGCCCGGGGCAGCCAATAGGTAGAGGGCTTTTCCAGCATGGCCTTGCGCATGGTCTCGTAAAGCTCTGCCCGCTTAGTATAGCGGTCCGGGTCGGACAGCAGGTCCTCCCGTCCGATCATTTGCAGGATCAGATCGTTCAGCGCCGCATTGTAGCCGGAAATAAAGACCCATTCCCCGTCGGCACATTCATAGCTGCCGGCAGGGGACGCCCAGTCCACTCGCTTACGGGGGTATTTGCCGCCAAAGGGAGGCTGGGAGATGATTGCCATGGTACCCATGGTAAAAATACTGTTATGGAACAGACCGGAGCGGACATAGTCACCGGTGCCGGTATGCTCTCTGCGGTACAGTGCCGCGCAGATCTCGCCCATGAGCATATAGCCCGTGACCGTATCGCCCATGCTGAAGGGGGCTTCCGTGGGCAGATAGTCCTCGCGCGCAACCGCCTGGTCCCGCAAAAAGCCGCCTCTTGCCCAGAAGGCACTGGTGTCGAAGGCGCGCATATCCTTGTCGGGGCCTTCCTCGCCGTAGCCCAGGACGATGCCGTAGACCAGCCGGGGATATTTCTCCTTCAGGTCCTCATAGGAAAGGCCCAGCTTCTTCAGCGCCTTGGGTCGGGTATTGGTGATCAATACATCTGCGGTGGCAAGGAGTTTGTGGAAGGCTTCCATACCCTCAGGCGTTTTCAGGTTCAGGGCAATGTGCCGCTTGCCGGAGTTATAGATATCAAATACGGGGTTTTCCTTTTCCGTAAACCGGGTCCGGTTATAGTTCAGGCCGGTCTGCCGCCAGCCGTCACCCTCGGGCCGCTCCACCTTGATGACCTCCGCGCCCAGGTCTGCCAAAAGCCGACCGCACACGGGAGCCGCCACAAAGGTGGAAAAGTCGATCACACGGACCCCTTCCAAAGGTTTTCTCATTTTGCGCCCTCCTTGGCCGCCACCGCAGCACCGGAGGCCAGCATGGCTTCGATCTGCTCCGGGGTGTAGCCCAGGTCAGCCAGGATCCGGGCGGTGTGGGCACCGATGGGGGGTGCGGGTACCGTCTTGGGCGGTGTGCAGGAGTCCATCTCAATGGGGCTTGCGGGCATCACATCGGTATTGCCGTTGGGGAAGGTGACATGCTCCACATAGCCGTTGGCCCAAGCCTGGGGATCTTCGGAGATGTCGCTGAAATGGCACATCCGGACCAGGGTCACATCCTCCTGCTTTGCCAGATCCAGCCAGTAGGTGGAGGGCTGGGTCAGGAAGGCGGCCTTGAAGATATCATAGATCTTCTGCCGGTTTTTCCAGCGGTTGCCAGGCTGGAAGAATTCCTCCTCCATCAGTTCGGGGTGACCGATCATCTTGCAGACCTTGGGGGTATGTACCGCGGCATTGGCCAAGGTAAAGTAGACCCACTCGCCATCAGCACATTCGTAGCTGCCCGCAGGGGCGCCCAGGTCCACACGGGAGGCAGGATACTTCCGGCCAAAGGGCTTCTGGGTGACGATGGCCATGGTACCAAAGCAGAATACACCGTTGTGGTACAGGGTAGAGCGCACACAGTCGCCCTTGCCGGTACGGGTGCGGTTGAACAGGGCCGTAGAGATCTCCGCCAAAAGCAGATAGCCCGTTGCGGTGTCGCCCACGCTGGAGGGCTGGGAAACGGGATAATACTCGCTGGTCAGAGGCCCCATATCCCGGAGGAAGCCGCCGCGGGACCAGAACGCGGTGGTGTCGAAGGCGGGCAGATCCTTGTCGGGTCCCTTGGCACCGTATCCCAGGATAATGGCATAAACCAGACGGGGGTACTGCTCCTTCAGGGTCTCATAGTCCAGTTTCAGCTTGGCAAGGCTCTGGGGACGGGTATTGGTGAGGAACACATCCGCCTCTGCCAGCAGCTTGTGCATTGCCTGCATACCCTCGGGGGTCTTCAGATTCAGGGCAATGTGCTTTTTGCCGGTGTTGTAAATGTCGAACACGGGATTCTCGTCGTAGTTGAACCGGGGCAGATAAGAAACGCCGGTATTGCGCCAGTTATCGCCTGTGGGAGGCTCCACCTTAATGACCTCTGCACCCAGGTCAGCCAGCATACGGCCAACCACAGGTGCGGCCACATAGGTAGCCAGCTCTACGACTTTGATTCCGGATAAGGGACCGCTCATAATCGTCCTCCTTGCATTTTGCATATTTTAAGACATGCTAATTATAAAAACCCAAGGCAATAAAGTCAACGCAAAAAAGCAAATATTGTGCAATTTTACATTCTGAACGAATTTCCAAAAAATAAAAAAATATCAAAGGAAAATATTTGTGAAAGATGCCCATACAGCCAAATAATAGGCAACCGCAAGGTAAAAAAAGAACGGCCCGAAGGCCGTTCCTTGAAGTCCATATCAGTTGACAAACAGATGGGCTCTCTTATTGAAGTAAGTGGTGTTGATGCAGATCATGATCACAGAGCCAATACCGCTGGCGACCACAGAGCTGGCATCCAGCTCCGCGCCGATGACAGCCATAGCCACCACCAGATAGAGGATGTTCACTGCAGCAACCAGGATGTACAAAGTGTTGAGCATCTTGGGGCCGTCCTTACGGAAAGCAGACAGACGGAATCTGGCGTAGACACCCAAGGCAGCCAGACCCAGGCAGGCAATACCCATGATGATATCCACGATCTGCAGGCCGTCAAAATAACGGTAAACAAGATCTGCGTTGTAGTATTGCGCGCCGGTCAGGGCCATGATGCCGGAAATGGCATTGAGAACAGCACCGGCAAACAGTGCAAAGTAGATCAAAAACTTATACCAAGCCATACCCTGCACTGCCACATACTGAGGCTGACCGTACTGGGGGGCCTGACCGTACTGAGGAGGCTGATTGTACTGAGGAGGCTGATTGTACTGGGGCTGCTGGTTGTACTGGGGAGGCTGATTGTACTGAGGCTGCTGATTGTACTGAGGAGCCTGGTTGTACTGGGGAGCCTGATTGTACTGGGGCTGCTGAGGCTGGCCCATGGATGCACCGCAGTTGGGGCAGAACTGAGTTCCGTCGGCTACGGATGCGCCACAATTGTTGCAAAACATAATGGATCTCCTTTCTATTTTGAACAGACTATGTCCAAGTTGTGACTATTATATAAAGAATTGACCGCAGTGTCAATAACCAGAATGGGAAATATTTGACACCCATGGCATTGTGCGATATAATCTGTTAAAACCTTTTTGTGAGGAAGTTTTATGAAGACTGGAATCGGACCTCAGTTTATGCTGATGGCATCTATGATCATATTCGGTACCCTGAGTATTTTTGTCAGGAACATCCCGGTCTCCTCCGGGGAACTGGCCCTGTACCGGGCGATCCTGGCAGCCCTTTTGATCGGCGGCTTTTTACTCATCACCCGGCAGAAAATCCCCTTTTCCGCCATCAAAAAAGAGCTTCCCTTGCTTCTGATCTCCGGTGTGGCCATGGGCATCAACTGGATCCTGCTGTTTGAAGCATACAAGTACACCACTGTGTCCGTTGCCACCCTGAGCTACTATTTTGCCCCGGTGCTGGTGACCGTTGTCTGTCCCTTTCTCTTTAAAGAACGGCTCACCAAAAAACAGCTTCTTTGTTTTGTCATGTCCACCGTCGGTCTTGTAATGATCACAGGGATCGGTCTTGCCGGAGGCGGCAATCATTTTGTGGGGATCCTCTACGGTCTGGGCGCCGCCCTCTTTTACGCTACGGTGATCCTTCTCAATAAGTTTATCAAAACGGTCACAGGTATCCACAGGACCTTTCTGCAGTTTCTCTCCTGCTGCGCAGTTTTGCTTCCCTATGTGCTTTTGACCGACGGGATCCATTTGGGGGATATGGATGCCTCCGGCTGGGGAAATCTTCTGATCGTAGGCCTGGTCCATACGGGCATTACCTACTGTATGTACTTTTCCAGCTTAAAAGAACTGCCCGGTCAGAGGGTCGCCATTCTCAGCTATCTTGACCCCCTGGTTGCTGTGGCGGTCTCCGTAACGGTGCTGGGTCAGCCTCTGACCCTATGGCAGGCATTGGGCGGCAGCCTGATCCTGGGCTTCACCCTCTGGAACGAGCTTTCCCCAAAATCGCAATAAACGAACCCCCATCCGTAAAATGCCGGCAGGAACGCATCGCGTTCCTGCCGGCATTCTGATCCTTACAGGAAAATATACTTCAGGATAAACAGCACCGCCAGTACATACATAATAGGATGTACCTTCTTGCCCTTTCCGGTGAACAGATTCAGCACCACATAGGAGATAATGCCCAGGCTGATGCCCTCGGAGATACTGTAAAACAGCGGCATAGCAATGATGGCAATGTAGGCGGGAATCGCCTCGGTGAGGTTTCCGTCCTCGAAGCTGATCTCGGTGACGGAGCTTACCATCAAAAAGCCCACCATGATCAGAGCCGGAGCTGTAGCAAAGGAGGGGATGGTGGTAAACAGGGGCGCAAATAATGTCGCCAGCAAAAACAGCAGACCGGAAACCATGGCGGTCAGGCCGGTACGGCCACCGGCAGCGACACCGGATGCGGACTCCACGAAGGTGGTAACCGTGGAGGTACCCAAAACCGCACCCGCAGAGGTGCCAATAGCATCTGCCATCAGTGCGGGCTTGACCCGGGGCAGACGGCCCTTTTCGTCCAGCATCTTTGCCTTGGAGGCCACACCGATGAGTGTACCCAGGGTATCAAACAGGTCCACGAACAGGAAGGCAAAGATCACCACCACAAAATCCAGCGGACGGATGGTGCCCCAATCCACCTGGAAGCACTGACCGAAGGTCTTCCCCAGCTTGGAGAAGTCAAAGGAGATCACCGCCTCAGGGATCAGGGAATAGAAGCCGCTTTCGGCATTGGGGACATACAGGCCGATGAGCTGGCACACAATGCCCAGCACCCAGGTGGCAACAATGCCGATGAGAATAGAGCCCTTAACGCCCCGGATATGCAGAACAGCAGTGAGCATCAGTCCCACCACTGCCAGCACAGCGCAGATGCCATGGGTGGTAAAGTTATCGGTAAAGCTGGTGATGGTCACCAGGGTGGAGGCATCCACCGCAAGACCGGCATTCTGCAGACCGATAAACGCAATGAACAGACCGATACCCACAGAAACACCCCGCTTCAGGGTCAGGGGTATGGAATTAAAGATGGCTTCCCGGACATTGGTCAGGGACAGCAGGATAAAGATCAGGCCCTCCACAAAAACCGCCAGCAAAGCGACCTGCCAGGAATAGCCCATGCCAAGCACCACTGTATAGGCCAAATAGGCATTCAGTCCCATGCCCGCAGACAGCACAAAGGGCATATTGGCCATAAGCGCCATACAGGCCGTTCCAATAAAGGAGGCAATGGCAGTCGCCAGGAGTACTGCCGTGGGATCCATACCCGCATCTGACAGGATACTGGGATTGACCGCAAGAATATAGGCCATGGTCATAAAGGTGGTGATTCCGGCGATCACCTCGGTTTTCACATTGGTTTGGTGTTGTTTCAGCTTAAACAGTTTTTCCAGCATAAGCAACCATCCTTTATTTGTAAATATTGGATGCACATATTATATCACGGCCCTACGGAAAACCGCAATAGCCAAAACAAAGATTTCAGGTTTTCTGTCGAAGCATCATTTTGTACTCTGCGGATTGCCGTGTAGTAAATTTATAATTTATAATTCATAATTTATAATTTTATTTCGCGTTTTGCGCTGAAAAAGGCGCTGTCTCGCTTTTGAGGCAGCGCCTTGTTATCAGGGTTCAAAGTTTTCAAAAATGGGGATCCAGCCCTCTTTCCGGGCGGTTTTGTAGTCTTCCAGGTTGGTAATGGTCCAGGCCACACGGGTAGCACCCCACAGCTTTTTCACCAGGCGGTTACCCAGCCGCTTCCGGTCTGCAAAGCGGTAGGCCACAAAGTCCGGACGGGTCCGGAAGTTAAACAGCTGCCGGGTCAGGCAGAATTTCAGGATCCAGGGCAGCTTGGAGGATTTATCCTTCAAAAAGTTACGGGTCAGCTGTCCCCGGAGGATCTGGGGGCGGTTCTTCCGCAGCCAGCTGATGCACCGGGGATCGAAGGATTCGATGCAATAAAGGCCCTTATAGGTCTCCAGCCGGTTACAGACCGCCTCTGCCAGGGCAGCGGCATTTTTGTCCGCCTTCAGTTCCACGATCAGAGGGGTTTGCCCATCCATCAGGTCCAGGACCTCATCCAGGGTGGGGATATGCTCCGCCGTACCCTCCAGGCGGTACTTCCAAAGCTCCTCGATCTGCAGATCCTCCACCCGGCCCTCCTGGCCGGTGGTGCGCAGAAGACTGTGGTCATGGATCACCGCCAGGGTCCCGTCCTTGGTCAGGTGGACATCCAGCTCAATGCCGTAGCCGGCATCCCTGGCAGCCCGGAAGGCGGCAAGGCTGTTTTCCGGGCGTACTTCGTTGTGCAGACCCCGGTGGGCATAGGCAAAGGGGCGCAGCTTGCGGATCTCAGGTCCTGCCGCCCGGCAGCGGGTGGAAAGGACATACAGTACTGCCAGCATCAGCAGTACGATAAGGGCAATCACAATCCAAATCATCATAGCTTAATCATCCGTATCCAGGGCTTCCAGGCCCTTTTTTGCCTGGGGCTTGCTGTCACCGTGACGTACAAAGAACATGGTCACAAAGGCAAGGCCCACAAAGATCGCCGCATAGGGGAACAGCGCCGTCCAGGCGATCTTGTCCATAAACCAACCGGCGATCCAGGGGGTAATGGCCTGGGCCGCCATGGAGGCGGTGTAGTAGAAGCCGGTGTAGCGGCCCACATTGCCGCCGGTGCAAAGCTCCACCACCATGGGGAAGGAATTGACGTTAATGGTAGCCCAGGCGATGCCTGCCAGGGCAAAGAGCACATACATAACAGCATCCGGGCTGTCGGCACGCATAAAGGATGCGGCACCGAAGGCAGTCGCCAGCATGGCAACACCTGCCAAAATGGTCTTTTTCCGGCCCAGCCGGGAGGCGATCATGCCCACGGGCAGGTAGGAAATGATGGCGGCACCCTGGGCGATGAGCAAGGTCGTATTGTAGTCTTTATTCAGCACATTGCTGGAGTAGACGGAGTACTTGGAGGTCACCGCATTGTAGCCCATGTACCAAAGGGCCACGGAAAGCAGGATCAGAAGCAAAGATCCCAATTCTCCCTTGGAAAGCTTGCGGACCTTTTCTTTTTTGTCCTTCTTTTCCTCCTGGGGTTCCTCCAGGCCAAGCTGGCGGCTCTTTTCCAGCATCTCGGCTGCCCACTGGGGCTCCTTGACCCGGGTCAAAAATACCGTCAGGGCCAGCAGCATGATCACGATCACCAAGCCGAAGAAGCCCGTATAGCTCATAAGAGAATTTCTTGCGGCAGAGGTATCAAAGACTGCCTTACCCAAAAGCAGGACCAAAATGCCGCCGGCAGTACCCATCAGGTTAATGATGGCATTGCCCTTACTGCGCAGAGGCTTCAAGGTCACATCGGGCATCAAGGCCACCGCCGGGGAACGGAAAATAGCCATGGATACCAAAACGCCCAGCAGCAGTACCATAAACCACACCAGCGCACCGCCGTGTTCTTCGGTGACCTGGGCGGCATAGGCCTGACGGGCCGGTGCCACATAGTCCGTATAATCGGCATTGGTCACTTCTTTTCCGGCATCGTTTTTCACTTCCCGGGGGATAGCCAGGAACTGATCGCGGGAAATGGCATTGGCCTCCCCGCCATTGGAAAGGACAAATTCCTCACCGTCGGGAGTCTTGAGGGTCTTACCTGCCTGGGAGTCGAAGATCACACCCAGGGAGGTGGGGTTATACTCCTCCACAGCCCGGATATTGGAAAGCTGAGCATTGTCGGCAAAGGTCAAAAACACCAGCATAATGGAGGCCAGCACGGTGCCCACCAGCACAAAGGGAGTACGGCGGCCACGCTTACTGCGGCATCGGTCAGAGAGGGCTCCGAAAATGGGGAGCAGGATCACAGCCAATACATTATCCAGGGCCATGACCACACCGGAGCCCGCCTGGGACATACCGAATTTGTTGGTCAGGGTCAAGGGGATCGCATTGTCGTAGGCCTGCCAGAAGGCGCTGATCAGGAAAAAGGCAAAGCCGACCAGGATCGTCCGCCGGTAGTTAAGCTTTGTTTTCATGGGAAACCCTCCCGTTTTCTAATATGGTTTTATTATAATAGGATGCTTCCGAAAAATCCATAACTTTTTGAAAAAGAAAACAGCCTTACGCTTCCAGGTTGTTCTCCCGGTCTGCAAGCCAGGGGGCTATGGTGGACCGGTATGTTTCGTACAGCTCCCGCAGGGCAGTCTGCTGACCGGCGGTCAGGCTCTGCCATTTGTCATTGATAATAAGGATGCAGGTCTTCAGGGAAGTGGTATGCTCCGGGGTGGTCCCGGTAGCCTCTGCAAAGTTTACAAAGGCACTGGCGGTAATCGGGGTCTCGCCGCCGCCCAGGGCCAGGATCCCGGACAGCCGCAGGGTAAAGCTCTGTCCGTTTTCCAGGGCTTCTTCCCGGGTCTTGGTCACAGTCTTCTGGGCGGTCAGGTTCATGCCGTAGCCGGTAACCAGGCTGCAGGCCACGGGATCTCCAAAGAACTGCGCCCTATAGCCCAAAGCATCCTGACCGGGGCGCAGGCTGATGGCGGTAAGCCGGAGCTGATACCTGTGGAAGGACCAGGTCCCATTCTCCTGCGCCGCCACATAGCCCTCTTTGGCACTGACTTCCGCGCCGGTAAGGGTCAAATGGCCATAATCGGAAGCTTCAAAGGTATCTGTCACACTGTCCATGGCATAAATTCTGTAGCCGTTGGCAGTCACCTCTGCCGTAAGGGAATAGCCCCCAAGATCCAGGTGCAGATCCTGGCTCAGAACCAGGGTAGATTCCACATTCTGCAGAAGCTTCACGGTCTTTCCTCCGCTTTCGGCGCAGGCTTTGGCAAAGTCGGTATATTCTGCCCCATCTACACAGGCCACGGAGGTCAAAGTGGTGTAGCAGGTGATTCCGGTGACACCCTTATACAAGGTCAGCGCGCCGCCGGTGGAGGTGTGATAGCAGGCATAGCCATAGGTACCGTTCTGCCGCAGATTTGCGTTGATCCCCTGGCTGCTGTTGACCAGGTTCACAAACTCATAAGTGCTTGTGCCGGAAATACTCCATTTGGTGTTGTCGGTGACGGTGCTGTCAAGTCTTGCTTTGTTTTTGGCACCGGTGGAGGCGGCATAGCCCTGGGTCTTGGCGTTATAAAGGGTATAATAGCCGTCGGATGTGGGGGCAATGTGCCAGATCAGAGCGGCATCGGGCTTGGTAATGGTGTTACCGGTAACCGTAACCGCTTGCTTATTCAAACGGCCGCCATCATTTACACTTGCCGCCAGGGCATCTGAATAATAGATCACATAATCGCCCTCGGTAATGGTGCCGGTGTACTTGGTAAATACATTTGCGGTCTGGCCTTCCGGGGCTTTTGTGTAGCTGTAAAGGGCATACAAGGTGGTATCTGCCTGGGCTTGATAAGCACCGGTAAGGGCTTGGGGAAGGGTTTGGGTGTCGGTTACCGGCTGGGTCGTCCAGCCCAGGAAGGTGTAGCCCTGGGGCGCACCGGCTGTGGGCAGGGTGATGCCTGCCTGCGTGCATTCCATCGCCGCAACGGGGGTGACCCCTGCGGGGACCCGGAAGCTGACCGTTACGGTCGGCTCGGGTTCGGGATCGGGAGTCGGATCGGGGTTCGGATCAGGATTGACGCCGGAAGCTGTAGTGGTGTAGTACAGGCTGCCGCTTTGGGTCTTAATATACAGTCCCAGGATCTGACCCTTGATATTGGTGCTAGTGCTGGAAGTATAGCACCGCCAGTCGGGGTTGTTGACATACACACCCAAATACCGGCCTGTGCCGATATTATAAAGATGATCTTCGCTGACCTGAAAGGTATTGTTGCTGCCGGTGCCTACGCCCACACCGGCATTGTCGTCTTTACAGAACAGCCATTGGTCGGGATCTCCGTAGGGATGGAGGGTCCAGGCATCGTCGCTGCCGCCCAACTGCCACAAAAGCGTATCATCCGGGTCACCGGTCAGTTTGTCGCCCGTCACGGAAAGGGTTTTGGGTACGGGATTTTTGGAGATAGTGCCGTTGGGCAGGGCATAGACCGTGCCGTCCTTGGAAGAAGTGATCACAAAGGGCGTACCCGGGGTGATCTGGGAGATATCCGTCTTCACATACTCGGTAATGCCCGTGCCGCCCACGCTGTAGGTATACAGAGCATAATAGGTCTGTCCGTTTCCGGTGACCTGCGTCCCGGGGGTATCATAGTCAGGACGGTCGGTGGTATCCGGGAGTGTTCCCTCAGCCCAGCCCACAAAACTGTAGCCTGTGATGTCTTGGGTCGCCTGGGGTAAGGTCACAAGATCCCCCGAATAGGTATTCAGGGTCTGGGTGGCAGTTCCGTTTTCCACGAAACGGACGGTGGTCGCCGTCTTTTGGGCAAAGTTAATGCGAATGGTGCAATCGGAGGCGGGGACTACCTTGAAGGTATTTCCCGTCTGACTCACCTGGGCGCTGCCGGAAAGAACCGTATAGCCTGCGGCATAGTAGCCGGTAGCAGGAACCGCGGTAAGGGTCTTGCCACTGACGGACACAGCGCCCCAGGCGGCATTGTTGACTGTGGCAGTTACCGAGTAGCTTGTGCCGCCACCCTCCCCGGAGGGGGTGATATAGTCCACAGGAACCTCCGCACCAAAGAGCAAAAAGCCCAGCTCCGGATAGTCAACAAACACATTCCGGGTGCCGGTGATCCCCTCGATCACGTCATTTCTTGCCAGCTCCCAAGTATCCACGGGGTCCTCCTCCAGCCAGGCCAAAAGCACCTCGGGGCTCTCCATAACGCCATCAGCGCCCCACATATACTGGGTATTCTCCCAGCGCACATAGCCGTAAAGGATCGCGCGGACCACATCGCCGTGCAGATTGTGCTTGCCGCCGGACTCGTCATTGGGATCATAGTAGTTCACGCCGTAGGCGGTATTGCTCCGTCGGGAGTTTTCCGAGTTTGTGGCAGGGCGGATCACCATAATATCCGCAACATCCTGACCGCCGTCAGCCTTACCGTTAAGGCTCTTGCTCTGAGGCCAGGTATGCTCCCGGTTAAAACTGCCGTCCCAGCCGGGACCGACCTCAATTCCGGAGTAGAAGGAGGAGACCATTCCGCCGCCATTCTGGCAGTCGGTATACCGGTACAGCTCCTTGGTGCCGTCATAGGTGGTATAGCTGGTCTGCGCACCGTGCATCAGGTCGTGAAGCTGACGGTACAGCTCGCTGTTCGGCACATCGGATTTTCCGGTTCCGCCTGGGTACTGGGACAGGGCCGCATAGGAGGTTCCCTGGGAGGCAAACCACTCCTCTGCGGTGGAACGCTGGAAGTCCGCCTGGTCGGCAGTGTCCTCCCGGGCGCCCCAGTTGTAAATATAGGCGGCCTGGACCTGCGTCGGACCAATGCCTGCCAACAGCCCCAGGCACAGCACCAGGGCCAGGAAGAAGGACAAGCTGCGTTTGACGGCATTTTTCATGGATATTCCTCCATTCGGTGAAGCTTTTCTTTTTCTTCTATTAAAATACCACTAAATATACAGTATTTCAACCGGTTTTTCATAATAATCTACACAAGTAAGCACACTGCTATGAACGAAACCCCACCCTACGAATGCCTTTCATAGCAAAATTGGGGGCTGTTGCGTTTGCAACAGCCCCCAATACTACGTATTTACTTCTTGCCGAACAGGCCGCCCAGCTTGCCGCCGATCTTATCCAGGTCGATCTTAGCCTTTACGCCGTCTACGATCTTTTCCACCTGGTCATTGGGCAGGTCCACACCGATGACGCCCTCCACAGCGGAGATGGGATCGGACTTGAACTTACCGGCAAAGTCCTTGTCGTTTTTCACCTTATCCACGATCTCTGTGATCTTACCCTTGATATCCATTGAGAATACCTCCTAATTTTAGTATATGTAGACTGTAACACAAAGGGGATTTTTTGTCAATTCCCCAGTATAAACCAGGCCAGCACCAAAACTCCCAGGACAATACGGTAGATGCCGAAGGACCGGAAACTGTGATTGCGGACGAAGTTCATAAGCCCCCGGATCACCAAAAGGCTCACCACAAAGCTGACCACGCAGCCCACCGCCAATACCCCCAGCTCCGTAGCAGTGGCAGAGGCACCGTCTTTCAGATACCCCAAAAGCTTCAATGCACTGGCACCCAGCATGGTAGGGATGGCCAAAAAGAAGGAGAACTCCGCACCGGCACTGCGGCTGACACCCAGCAGGATCGCACCCAAAATGGTGGAGCCGGACCGGGAGGTGCCGGGGATCAGGCTCAGGCACTGGAAGCAGCCGATGAAAATGGCGGTTTTGTAGTCAATGGCGTGGACTTCCCGGATGGCAGGAGTCTTGTCACCCCGCTCCAAAAACAAAAATGCCACACCGTAGATCACCAGCGCCGCTGCCACAACAACATAATTATAAAGATAGGTATCCAGCTGCTCCTCAAAGGCAAGACCCAGCACAGCCGAGGGCAGGACCGCCACGATCACCTTAAACCAAAGCTGCCAGGTATCCGCCTTTTGAACCTTGGTCTTTTTCCCGTCGAAGGGGTTGAGCTTGCGGAAAAACAAAACGATCACCGCTAAAATGGCACCCAGCTGGATCACCACATCGAACATTTCCTTGAAATCCTCGGAAACATTCAGGTGAATAAACTCATCCAGCAAAATAATATGTCCCGTAGAGGACACAGGAAGCCATTCCGTAATGCCCTCCACGATGCCAAACAGCACCGCCTTTAATAATTCAATAAAATCCATAGTATGTTCCTTTCCTTGCCATGAAAATTCATAAAAGGATCTGTCATAACCCCGCCCTACGCCCTGTTCTTCACTCATTGCCGGGTAGGCTGAGTCATATAATCCGAACCCGTTTCTGAGGCTCCGGGCCGTTCCGATGCCGCGTTGCCGCTTCTTGAAGGGCACAAAGCCCGTCTGCGAAGC
>SVLB01000018.1 GCA_015068135.1 Oscillospiraceae bacterium
CTCCTCAACAACAGGTGCCCAGGTGGCAATGTTGTTGGTAGCGGTACCGAACCAAGTGTCCATCACAGCCTTGTACTGCTCGTACAGACCGTAGACAGCCTCCTTCTGGGTGTCGGTCAGGGAGGTAAGCTTGTTGACAGCCAGAATGGTCTGCTTCATGGTGGTGGTGTACTCGTCACCGGTAGCGGTGTCTTCGCCGAAGCAGACGAAGGGCTGACCAATGATCTGCATCTCGCCGCCGTCAGCAGCCATAATGCCGCTCAGGCGGAGGGTGAAGGTGGCATCGGCAGGAGCGCCGCTATTCTTGTAGGTCTTAACATAGTTGTTCTTAATGCTCATGTTAAAGCCGTAGGCAGTGATGTTTGCCAGAACAACGCTGTCACCGTGGACCTCAGCTCTGTAGCCCAGGGCATCGGCATTGGCCTTCAGGCTCACGTGGGTCAGAACGACCTCTACTCTGTGGGCTCTGTACAGACCTGCTTCCTCAGCATCCTCAGCCACGAAGTAGCTGTAGGTATTGTTGATGTAGCTGTCGCTGTTGGTGAAGTAGGGAACGATGGTAGCAGTGCCGTAGAAGCCGCCCAGCACACCCTCTTCGAACTCGTTGCCAGCCATATCCATCAGGTAGAGGTTGCCATTGACAGTCAAACCAAACAGTTCGTTGCCGCACAGATCCAGGTACAGATCGCCAACGAAGGTCTCTTCGGAGGTGTAGTCAGCAACCAGGCGGACGAAGGTAGCGCCCTCGATGGCCATGGCCTCAGCGATGGTATTGGCAGAGCCAAGGGGAACATTCATCTCGTTGAATGCGTAGTAAGGCACGGAGCTGACCAAGATCAGGTTGTAGCCGTTCTCAGTCTGCTGAGCCTGGATGGTGGTGTTGGCCTCAGTGCCGTGGAAGTAAGCGGAGTAATCCTGGGTAACCTCGGGAGCGAAGATACCGGAGACCTCGAACCGCTCCACGCCAATGGAAGCGCCATCCTGGAAGCCGTCCTCGTCGATGGTGATCATACGACCGGTGCCCAGACGGATCTGGTCGATGACAGCAGTGCCGCCCAGGGTGGTGACTACGTCCTCACCGGCGCTGGCAATGTGGACAGAGGATACGCCTTCCACGCAGCCCTCGCCGAAGCCGCCGATCTCACCGCCGGTAACGGTCAGGTAAACGATCTTCCCCTCCTGTGCCGCGTTCATGGAGATATTGGCGCCGTACATCTGAGCGGGCAGCTTGTCGTCCACGCCGTCTTCATCCTCGTCCACATTGTAGAGGATACCGTCGTAGATCTTACCGCCGGAAATGGTAATCCTGCCGGAGTTTGCATAGGTAGAGATATTACCGCCGCGGCGTGCAGAACCGTCATGGATCTCGCCGCCGGTGACCTCCAGGGTGTTGAAGGCTACGATGTTACCGCCGTGGTTGCGGGCATAGCCATCCTTAATCTCGCCGCCGGAGACGGTCAGCTTGCCGCCGGCACGGATGGAGATGTTGCCGCCTTCCTTTGCTTCACCGCCGGTAACGATACCGCCGGAGATGGTAGCCGTCGCGCCGGCAACGCAGATGTTACCGCCGCTGTAGGACTCGCCCAGAGACTTGCCGTTTTCAACAACGCCGCCCTTCATGGTGAAGCTCTGCTGCACGTAGATATTGCCGCCGTACTGTCTTGCAGAGCCGCCGGTGACCAAGCCGCCAAAGATCTGTACTCTCTGGGTATAGCCGTCTCTCTTAGCAGTGTAGATCGCGCCGCCCAGGGTGGCCTCACCGCCGATGACCGTGCCGTCCCACAGGACAAAGGTACCGCCGTCAAAGAGGACCACAGCGGCGCCGCTGGAGGTGGTCTTCTTATAGCCGCGTACGATGCCGCCTTCCATGTGGCAGGTGCCACTGACAGCCAGAGGACCGCCAACGGTAGCTTCCTCAATGGAAGCACCGATCTCGCCGCCAAAGAAGAAGGTGGTGGAGGTGCTGCAGACATACAGGGCAGAGCCGGAAACCTGACCGCCGCCGATAATTCTGCCCATCTCGGGAGCCTCAGCACCGTAAGCATAGCTGCTGTCGGATACGCGGAGGGCACCGCGGGCAAGCAGGGTATACTTGGAAGCACCGGTATTGCCGATAAAGTCATTACCGTTCAGGTTCAGGTTGACCGTTGTGCTGCTTGCGACCAGGACAGGCATGGTAACGGTTACATCCTCAACCAGGATATAGTTGCCGGCAGGCAGAACAACACAGTCGCCCTTTGCCAGGGAGTCATTCTGAACAGTGCCGTTTTCGATCAGGTTATCGATGTACGCCTGATCCACAGGGGTAAAGGAGATGTTTGTGCAGGTATGCTCGGAATCCACCAAGACCTGAGGATTCACATTTCCGCCGCAGCGGCAGAAGTAGTAGATGCTGCGCAGGAAGACATCATCATCCTTGAACATAAACTCCTGCGTGGGATCTGCGGGAACGAAGTTCGCCAGCATCTCCTCGGTGATGTTCTTGATGACCATACCCTTGCCGTCGCCGTTTTCAATATACTTCGCGGCGATCTTAATGGGGGTGTCGGTGGCGAAGTTCTCGCCCAGGCCCAGCGCATAGTTCTCAACCTTCTGGCCGTTCATACCGATCTCGCCAATGACGACCTTACCGTCCAGGACCACATTGGGGCCGCTGTTGTTAGCGGTACCAGCAATGTCCGCACCGTAGGCGTCTGCAGTGGTGCCGGTGTTGGTGCCGCCGGTGATGGTGCCGCCGTAGATGGTGCACTGGGTGTTGGCATCGGAGGCTCTGTTCTGGTTTGCGCAGATGTTGCCGCCCTGCTTGGCAGCCGCGCCGCCGGTGACAGAGCCGTTGTACATAACGAACTGGGTGCCGTCGCCCAGGTTGATATTACCGCCCATGCCGGCAGTGGCAGTGCCGTCCTTGATGGTGCCGTTGTTCAGGGTAATGCAGGCCTTGCCGAAGGCGCAGATGTTACCGCCGGAGCCCTGCGCGGAGGTACCATCAGTAATGGTGCCGCCGTAAATGTTCAGCTGGGAGGTGCCAAGCATGTAGATATTACCGCCGCCGCCTTCTGTGGCTGTACCGCCCTTGACAGTGCCGCCGTAAATGTTCAGCACACTCTTGCCGTTGACGTAGAAGTTACCGCCGGCGCCAGCGCCCGAGGTGCCGTTCTTCTTTGCGATACCGTTCTGCACGGTACCGCCGTACATATTAACAGTGCTGTTACCGATCTTGTTGGCGCCGGCTTCAATAAAGATATTACCGCCGTTGAAGGCCTTACCGCCAGTGATGGTACCGCCGTAGATGTTCAGGGTGGCATCATAAATGCCGTTGTTGCCTACCTGGACAAAGCCGGACTTACTGGCGTAGCTGGTATCGGTCATCTGCAGGGTGCCGCCGAAGATATTGACCAATGCAGTACCTCTGGTGTTCAGCAGGTACATCATACCGCCCTCACCAGTGGAGTTGGAGGTCATCACACCTTCGCCGGTGCAGTCACAGATGTTCAAAGTGCCCCAGACACGGAACAGCTGGGTATTGCCGGTCTTCTTCAGGGTATAGCCGTTGAGGCAGATGGTGATGTTGTCACCGGTATGGATTTCGATGGGAGTGGTCACGGTGATGTCCTCTTCCAGGTAGAAGAAGGCCTCATCGTAATCATCAGAGAACATCTTGTAGCTGGCGTTGCCGCAGCTGGTGACCGCGCCACTGGTGACGGACTCGCAGTCATTGGTGGCAGAAGTGACCAGGAAGCTGTCGAGGCTCTCTGCGGTCAGGCCGATCCAGTTTTCCTGGACAGTGCAGGTGTGGTCACCGACGGTGCCAACACCGCCGCAGACGCAGTGGGCAGTGTGGTCAGCAGCGAAGGAAACAGCCCAGCCGTCGGCTGTCTCAGTGCTGACCAGCTTACGGGCAGGCATGGTGCTGGTGAAGCAAGCCAGTTCTGCCTGGGGAACAGTGGTCACAACCTCAGTGCTGCCAATGAAGGTTGCCAGGCCCACGGAACCGGTGAGGTTCTGGGTGGTAAAGGTCTGACCTTCGTTCAGGGAAAGCTCTTCGATGTTGACATTGCCGCCAACAACAACAGCAGCCTTGCCACCAGTGGCAACGCAGTTGCCGAAATCATCGGCAATGCCGCCGGTGATGGTGCCGCCCAGAAGGTTCAGGGTATCGGCAGAGTTGCAGTAGATAGCAGCGCCTGCATTGCCAACACGCTGGGCGCCCTTAACGGTGCCGCCGTACATGGTGAAGGTGCAGGGATGGTTGGCTGTCACGCCGGCGGAATCCTTCTTTTCACCGCCCATGATCACAATGGCACCGCCATTGCCGTGCTTGCCATTGGCATCGCACTTCAGGGTAAGCTCGGAGGCATCGATGACGCCGCCGTACATAGTGAAGGAGCTGGAGCCGGGATCGGCCTCGGTACCGGGATCATTGGCTACGGCGCAGACACCGCCCCAGTTCTTAGTGCCGGTGTAGGTGCTGGTCAGAGTGCCGCTGTACAGACGGACGTCACCACTGTTGTAGCTGTAGAACACAGGGCCGTTAGAGGACTTGCCGTCAATGACACCGGACTCATCTGCAGAGCAATCGCAGAGATTCAGAATGCCGTTGACACGGAAGATCCGGCGGGTGCCGGTGAGAGTGTGGCCGTTCATGCAGAGGGTCACTTCCGTGTTGGCGCGGATGTTCAGTTCCTTGTTGATGGTGATGTCCTCAGCCAGGTAGTAGTTACCTGCGGGAACATTCAGTTGATTTGCGTTGGTAGTTGCCTCCAGAACGTCAGTGGAGAAAGGTGTCCAACCGGTTACGGTTTCGCACACATGATCGCCCACTTCCACAGCCTTGCCGCCGCAAACACAGTGGTCTGCATGGGCAGGAGCCGTGGGCTCTTCTGTTGCTGCAGCGCTGATCACGGTCAAGCCAAGAACCAGGACCAGAGCCAACAGCAGGGATAACAGTTGTTTTTTCATGCTTTTACCTCCTAACATACTATACGCGATGACTGTCTTACCAAAAATCGGCTACATTTTCGGTAAGTATAAAAAGGTGGGCTTTCCCACATTTTTAACTGCGTTTATACAGGCACATTTCGTAGGCAATTCCCTCTTCCTCGCCGGATTGGACCACTTGTGCCAAATGCCAATCGGGATCGTTATTCAAATTGGGAAAAAATGTATCGGATTCCGGAGAACTATGTACCTTGGTCACCCAGGCGGTGTCGCAATAAGGAAGCATTTGCCGGTAAATACTACCGCCGCCAATGACCATAGCCCGGTCAGCAGTCTTTGCGAGGGCAAGGGCTTCTTCCGGGCTGTGACAAAGGGTAAATCCCGGGAGCTGCCGGGCTGTGCGGCTGAGGACTACATTGGTCCTTCCGGGCAGGGGCTGTTTTCCCGGGAAATCCTCCACGGTACGCCTGCCCACGATCACCATAGCCCCACGGGTGGTCTCCCGGAAGAATTTCCGGTCTGCCCGCAGAGCGATCGGCTGGGTACCGTCTTTTCCGATACCCCAATCGTCATATACTGCAACGATCAGTTCCATAAGCTACCTCAGATCGCCAAAGGAATGGGATAATCAAAGGGATGGAATTGGTAATCCTCTACCCGGAAGCTATCCTTGGTAAAGGCATAAAAATCGGTAACCGCAGGATCCAGGGTCACCTTGGGAGCGGGATACCCCTCCCGTTCCAGCATCGCCTTTACCGCGGGAATATGCCGGTCATAAATATGGCAGTCCGCGATCACATGGACCAGCTCGCCTGCCTGCAGCCCCGCCACCTGGGCCATCATCATCAGGAGCATGGAATACTGCACCACGTTCCAGTTGTTTGCGGTGAGCATATCCTGGCTGCGCTGGTTGAGAATGCCGTTTAAGGTGTTTCCACTGACATTAAAGGTCATGGAATAGGCGCAGGGGTAAAGATTCATCTCGTGGAGATCCTGGAACGTATAGATATTGGTCATGATCCGACGGGATGCGGGGTTATTCTTCAGATCAAAGATCACCCGGTCCACCTGGTCGAACATACCTTCTTTATATTGATGCTTGACCCCCAGCTGATAGCCGTAGGCCTTGCCGATGGTGCCGTCAGGGCCTGCCCATTCATCCCACACATGGCTGCCAAGCTCGGCAATGCGGTTGGACTTCTTCTGCCAGATCCACAGAAGCTCGTCCAGTGCAGACTTCCAGTAGGTCCGCCGCAGGGTCATCAAAGGGAACTCCTCCTGAAGGTTATAGCGGTTTACCACGCCAAACTTCTTAATGGTATGGGCAGGAGTCCCGTCCTCCCAATGGGGGCGGACCTGTAAATCCTCATCGGAGAAGCCGTTTTCCAAAATATCCAGGCAAGTCTGCCGGTACAGTTCGTCTGCTCTGCTCATAACCGGTCACACCCCCGAAACGTGCGGAAGCCACTTGCATTCCGTAATTTCCATATCTGTAAAGGTCGCCTTGAAGGAGGAATGCTCGGGACTGCAGGCGTACACACCAAAGCTGATCTCTCCGGCACCCTTGTGGAGGTGACAAATACGCATCTGCTTGAAATTCACGCCGTCCAGGCTGGATTCCAGGCAGTAATCATCCTCCCGGCGGCTGAGCCGATACCACATATGCTTAATGGAGGCAGGAATATCCGTGGTCGCCCAGTCGGAATAGCCCAAATTGGTCACCACACTGCCCAGACGCTGATATTCCTCGTTTTCATATTCGATGGAGGCCTTGATCCAGTTGTCGCTGTCTAAGTACATCACAACACCGCACTGGTCAAAACGCCAGCTGCTTTCAAAAGCAGTCTTGACCGTGAAGGAGAAGAAGGTCTCACTGGTCTTCATTTGAAGGACGGGAGCGTTGTCGTTTTGAAAATGATAATAGGTACGCTGCCAAAGATCCGTAACCGGCTCTGTAATGATCTCGATCCGCTCGTCGGTGACGGTATATTCCTTGGGGGGACGGATCCAGTACAGCTTATCGCTCTTAAATTCCATGTGAAACTCCTCCCGACTTTACTGGTTTTACTATTATATATCAAATAGTAGAGAAAAGCAATAGAAAAATGATTATCAGTTGTGCAATTTGGTAGTATATGCGCTTTCATGTGCGCTATCTCTGCATTTTCCAGTGCTTGGGGCTGATCCCGTATTCGGAGCAAAACGCCCGGTAGAAACCGGTATAGTCCGAAAAGCCACACAGCCGCCCGGTTGCCGCGGCACCGTAGCCCTGGCTTAGCAGCTGTTGGGCAAGGATCAATCGGCGCATGGTAACATACCGGTATAGGCTGATCCCCACCTCCCGGGAGAAGGCATGGGCTAAATGGTATTTGCTCACGAAAAACATTCCCGCAAGCTGTTCCAGGGTCATAGGTCGCGCCGGGTCCTCATGGATGTATTCCAACACCCGCTGGATCAGGGTAGAACGGGACTCCGCCTGCTCCCCTGCCCCATGGGATCGGCTGACCAATCGGCAAAGCTGTACCAAAAGCTGCAAAAAAATCCCCTGGGCGCACAAAGCTGCTCCGGGCTCTGTTCCATAGGCTTCCCGAACCAGTTCCCCAAACCGGGCCGTCAGGGCTGTACGCTCTGATGCCGTGGGACGGATATGCTGAATATGCCGGGGACTGTCAAAGCTTTCTCCGGGCAGAAAGCCCTCACCGCCCAGGCTTTGCAGATAATCCTTATGGATCCACAATACCATGCGCTCATAGACCTGCCCTCTGGTCAGTACCGGGCGATGAAGCTCCATGGGGCTGATAAGCAGAAGGTCTCCCGGCACAAGGGACACAACGCGCCCCTCTACCCAGTACTCCACATTTCCCTCCAGCAGATAATAGACCTCATAAAAGGGATGGTGATGGACCTCCACCGGGTTCATCCTGGGTTCCCGGTAGTGGAATATTTCAAAGGTATTTTTTTGCATGGTCTGACGGGGATCAAACCGCTGAGACCGTTCTCGCATACTGTATTCCCCCTTCTTTTTCGTCATTGCTGTGAAAACGCATCTGTATGGCGCAAATCTGCGGCGGGTCAAGCCGAGGAGAAACTGTTTTTAGTATATCGCAAGATTCTCCATGTTTCAAGCAAGGATAGCAATTTATATTGCAAATATTTGTGATATACTGAAAGAAAAACCCAAGGAGGCACTTTTATGCAAATGACCTTCCGCTGGTACGGAGAGGGCAATGACAGCATCACCCTGTCCCATATCCGGCAAATCCCCGGTGTGACCGGTATCGTATGGGCTCTGCACCACAAAATGCCCGGTGAAATCTGGTACGAGGAGGAGATCGCTCAGGTCAAGGCTCAGTGCGACGCTTATGGCTTTCATATCGATGTGGTGGAATCCGTAAATGTCCACGATGACATCAAGATCGGTCTGCCCACCCGGGATCAGTACATCGAAAACTACAAGACCACCATTCGCAACCTGAGTAAATACGGTGTAAAGGTGATCTGCTACAACTTTATGCCCATTTTTGACTGGACCCGTTCCAATCTGTTTCACGAGATGGGTGACGGCTCCACTGCCCTGTTCTATGAAAAGGGCATGATCCAGGACGATTACAGCGCCATGGCTAAGTACATTCTGGACTTTACCGAGAAGTACCATATGTCCTTCCCCGGCTGGGAGCCGGAGCGTATGGCCAAGCTCGACGAGCTGTTCAAGGCCTACAAGGATGTGGATCACGAGACCCTTTGGGCAAACCTCAAGTACTTCCTGGAGGCCATTATGCCCACCTGCGAGGAATGTGGCATCAAAATGGCCATCCACATGGACGATCCCCCCTGGGATATCTTCGGCCTGCCCCGTCTGCTCGTCAACGAAGCGAACATTGACCGGTTCCTGAAAATGGTGGATCATCCCTGCAACTGCCTGACCCTTTGCTCCGGCAGTCTCAGCGCCGATCCTTCCAACAATGTTGCCGCCATCGTGCGCAAGCATTGCGACCGGATCGCCTTTGCCCATATCCGCAACGTCCGCCACTTCCCCAACGGTGATTTCTCCGAGGCCAGCCACCGGGACTGCGACGGCGACACCGGCATTTTGGAGATCCTCCGGGCTTATCACGAGTGCGGCTTTGACGGCTATATCCGCCCGGATCACGGCCGCCATCTGTGGGACGAAGGTCCCGGCAACGTCCGTCCCGGCTACGGCCTTTACGACCGGGCTTTGGGCATCATGTATATGCTGGGCGTTTGGGATCTTTTGGACCGTCAGGCAGGCAAATAATCCATAATAAATGCTAAATAGCGGAGGTACTTACTATGATCGATCTTCCCCTGAATATTGATTTTTCCGGTAAGGTAGTGGTGATCACCGGTGCCGGTGGACTGATCTGCGGTGCCATGGCCCGGGCCTTTGCCCAAAGCGGTGCCAAGGTCGCTGCCCTGGACCTGAACGAAGAAGCTGTGAAAAAGCTGGCCCAGGAGCTGAAGGCAGAGGGCTTCTGCTGCGAGGGCTACAAGGCAAATGTTTTGGAGTCGGAGTCCCTGGAAGCTGTCCATCAGGCAGTGCGGAAGGACTTGGGTCCCTGCGATATTCTCATCAACGGTGCCGGTGGCAACAATCCCCGTGCCACCACCGACAACGAATACCAGCATGAAGCCAGAGAGGGCGGCAAGTCCTTCTTTGACCTGGATGCCGCCGGTGTGGACTTCGTATTCAAGCTGAACTTCCAGGGTACTCTGCTGCCCACCCAGGCCTTTGCCAAGGATATGGTGGAAAAGAAAGCCGGCTGTATTCTGAATATCTCCTCCATGAACGCCTACACGCCTCTGACCAAGATCCCCGCCTATTCCGCCGCCAAGGCCGGTATCTCCAACTTTACCCAGTGGCTTGCCACCCACTTCGCCGGCACCGGCATCCGCTGCAACGCCATCGCCCCCGGCTTCCTGGTCTCTGCCCAGAACCGGAGCCTGCTATTTCACGAGGACGGCACCCCCACCGCCCGTTCCGCAAAGATCCTGAAGGGCACTCCCATGGATCGGTATGTGGATGCTTCTGAGCTGTTGGGTGCAACATTGTTCCTGTGCAACGACAAGGCCGCCTCCGCCATCACCGGCGTGGTACTGCCCATCGATGCAGGCTTTGCCGCCTACTCCGGGGTGTAAGAGGACGGTAAATTCCAATTTATCGAATACCCTGTCGTAGGGGCCGATGCCCACATCGGCCCTAATTACCGCAGTGCAAGCAGTGCGATAAACTGGAATTTGAATGCGCAAAAATGCTCCCGTGTCGGTTTTCGACACGGGAGCGTTATATTACGCGTTAATGAATCGGGAGAGGAATGCCTTGGTCTCTTCCTTTTGGGGATTGCCAAAGATCTGATCCGGGGAGCCCTCTTCGCAGATGACACCCTGGTTCATATACACCACCCGGTTGGATACATCCCGGGCAAAGGCCATTTCGTGGGTGACCACCAGCATGGTCATGCCCTCCTGGGCCAGCTGGCGCATAACTTCCAGCACTTCACCCACCATCTCCGGATCCAGTGCGGAAGTGGGCTCGTCAAACAAAAGCACTTCGGGATTCATGGCCAGGGCTCTTGCAATGGCTACACGCTGCTTCTGACCGCCGGAGATCTGCCGGGGCTTGGCATTGATATAGGGTGCCATGCCTACCTTGCTCAGATATTGCATGGCGATCTCCTTCGCCTCGGCCTTCTTGCGACCCAGGACACGGATCTGTCCGACCATGCAGTTTTCCAAAACCGTCATGTTATTGAACAGATTGAAGGACTGGAACACCATTCCCACATGGGACCGGTACGCAGGTGCCTTGGTGCCCCTTGCCAGAATATCCTTGTCGTGGTAGAGGATCTGTCCGGAGGTGGGAGTCTCCAGCAGGTTAATACACCGAAGCAAGGTGGATTTACCGGAGCCGGATGCGCCGATAATGGAGATCACGTCGCCCTTATTTACCTGAAAGTCAATATCCCGCAGGACTACATTGGCACCAAACGCCTTGGACAGGTGGTTGATTTTTAAGATCTGCTCTGCCATATCACTGACCTCCCCTTCTCCGGGAAGCCTTCAGCTTGGGATGCTCCCGGTTTTCCATATTCTTTTCCTCAAAGGGAGTGGTGCGGTCCGGATGGCTGTAGGTGCCGGCCGCCATGGTCAGCACATCCTCCTGGGTCAGCTCATAGGTGTCGCTGCCCTCCATCTTCTTTTCCATCCAGCGCAGAAGAATGGATGCCACCACCGTCACCGTCAGGTAGCCCAGCATTTCAATGGCCGCAGAGGGGAACGCCAGATAGGTCTTGCCCACCACGTTGCTGTGGACCTTGAAAAATTCCACAAAGCCGATGACACTCAGCACAGAGCTGTCCTTCAGGTTGATGATCAGGTTGTTGCCGATCTGGGGCAAAATATTACGCAGAGTCTGGGGCATGATCACATGGACCATGGTCTGCCAGTGGGTCATGCCGATGGCCTTGGCGCCCTCCGTCTGACCGGGGTCAATGGACATGATGCCGCCACGAACGGATTCTGCCATGTAGGCACCGGTGTTGATGGACACCACCACAAAGGCACACAGCCAAATGCTTTCAAAGCGGACGGAATTATGGGTGAAGTAGGGCAAGCCGTAATAGATCACCACCGCCTGCAGGATCATGGGGGTGCCCCGGAACAGTTCCACATAGGCCCGGATCACGATCCGGATCAGCCGCAAAAGGATCCGCTTCCACATAGGATCCCGCTTCTGACAAGGGATAGTATTCAGCACGCCGCACAAAAGGCCAATTACACAGCCAACCAATGTACACAGCACAGCGATCTGAATGGTCTGCCACATACCGTTTAAGTACCAGCTGGCATGTCCGTCCCAAATATATACGATATCTTCCCAAAGCTGTACAAAAAGATCCACGTTAAAACTCCTTATCTGAAGAAGGGGGTGTTGCAAGCAACACATTGCCCTTCCATTAAACTGTTATCCTGAGCATGGAGATCCACGCTCAGGATGACAGAAATGTTTTTGTATTACTCCTCGATGGGCTGAATGGCAACCGCCTGCTCCATAATGGCGTTGAAGTCAGCAGCGGTCATATCCTTCAGGATCTTGTTCATAGCATCCTTCAGAACCGTATTGCCTTCCATAACGGAGATACCGATGTTGATCTCTTCGTCGGAAACCTCGAAGTTATCCTCGGTGCCGGAGAAGTCCAGGATGGTCATGTCGGGGTAAACCACAACAGCGCCCTGGGCAGTGGGCATATCGGTGCAGACAAATTCTACAGCACCGGTCTCCAGGGCCAGGAGCATATTGGGAGCATCCTTCTGAGCGGACTCAATGCTGGCGCCCTCGATCTGGGGCAGGCACACATCGTACCAAACAGTACCGCTCTGGGAGGTGCACTTACCGGTAAGCTGGGAAATGCCGGTAGCGGAAGCCAGCTCGGAATCGGCCTTGGTCAGAACCACGATGGAGGCGTACAGGTAGGGACCGGCAAAGTCAACCTGCTTCTCACGCTCAGCGGTCATGGACTGACCGGCAATGGCGCAATCGATCTCACCGGACATAACAGCGGGAACCAGGGAGTCCCACTCCAGCATCTTGATCTCCAGCTCCCAGCCATTGGCCTCGCAGAGCTTCTTAGCCATCATCACGTCGTAGCCGTTGGCATAGCCGTCGAAGTTGGAAATCTTGACAGCACCGTTGGAGTCGTCGGTCTGTGCCCAGTTGTAAGGAGCGTAGGCGCACTCCATACCAACAGTCAGAACGCCGTCTTCCACACCGGACTTAACGGTCTTTTCCTCTTCACCGCCGCAAGCGGTCATTGCCAGCACCATAACCAGTGCCAGAGCCATAGCAAGTAATCTCTTCATTTTGTTTTTTCTCCTTTTTCTTTTGTTTTTTCGTTGCATCGCCATCGGGGGTCCTTCGCCGCCGACGGGTCAGGATGACAGCTGGCAACTAAAAATCGGATCGCTTTGCACAAAGCGATCCGACAGTAAAAAGCAAACAGTAATAGAATGCCGCACTGCCTCGATAGCTCTCCACAAAGTTGTGACAGTCCGGCAGATATTCTCTGACGGCCCAGCAGGAAAATCTCAGGCGATCTGCCCACTTCGGCGGCCTTCCCTTTCCCCTTCTGCGGTTGCCTGACCTTGCAGAAAGGTACTGATGAAGAACCGCGCCTCTATCTAAGCGATTCAATTTTTCCATATATTAGCACAGCAGTTCCCACTTGTCAACCCCTATTTTTTTATTCTGTGGGGGATGGGATCTGCGGCTGTGTGGGAATGGGTTCTTCTCCCGACAGGATCTTCAAGCCCCACTCCAAAGTATTGTAATCCATAGCACCACTGTGCCAGGCAACCGCGCCGCCGTTTTCATCAATAAAGAAGGTGGCAGGGATCGCTGTGATCTGATAAGCTGTCACCGCAGCCAGGGAGATATCAAAGTACACCGGGAACGTATAGTCCTCCTGGGTAATATAAGCAGTAGCCGACTCTATCGTATCCCACTGACCGTCTGTGAGGTTGACCATTACAAAGGTAAAGTCCTCCCCGTAATAATCATAGGCCATTTGGAAGGCATCCATTTCGGAGCGGCAGGGCGGGCAGCTGCTTGCCCAAAAATTCAGCACCACAGGCTTGCCCCGGAAACTGCGAAGGCGCACCGGCTCCCCGTCGGCGGTATATACCGTAAACCCGGGGGCTACCTGCAAGCCGTCCGGCGTAGTCACCTCAATCGGCTCTGTGGTAGGAGGCTCTGTGGCTTCTGTAGTCGGTTCTGTGGTCACCTGGGTCGCAGGTTTTTGGGCGCCTTCTCCACAGCCTGCGGCAAACAGCATTGCCACCGTCAGCAGAAGCAGCATCCATTTTTTCATTTGGCTCACTTCCTTTTGCCTTACTATAGCACATTTTTCTTCATTCGTACAGCCCTATTTTTCAGTTCTAACCCATCTTTTATGGACATACCATGTGGTAAAGCGAAAAGGAGGCAGGCTATGGAAACCATTTATGCTGACATTGCCGCCCGTACCGGGGGCAATATTTACATTGGCGTTGTCGGACCCGTGCGCACCGGCAAGTCGACCCTCATTAAGCGCATCATGGAAAGCCTGGTGATCCCCAATATCCAGGATCCCTACCGGGCAGAGCGGGCCAGAGATGAACTGCCCCAAAGCGGCTCGGGAAAGACCATCATGACCAGCGAGCCAAAATTCGTCCCGGAGGAGGCGGTAGAGATCACGCCTGACGGCACTGCCCGTCTGCGGGTGCGGATGATCGACTCCGTAGGTTACATGGTGGAAGGGGCCGTGGGTGCCGAGGAGGAGGGCGTGCCCCGCATGGTCACGACCCCTTGGTTTGACCACGAGATCCCCATGACCGAGGCCGCCGAGCTGGGGACCCAAAAGGTCATGCAGGAGCATTGCACCATGGGGCTTGTGGTAACCACCGACGGCACGATCACCGATATTCCCCGTCAGGATTATGTGGAGGCAGAGGGCAGGGCCATCACCGACATGCAGGCAACGGGCAAGCCCTTCCTGGTGATCATCAACAGCCGGGAGCCTGACGGCGATGCCGCCCGGACAGTGCAGGAGCAGTTAAAAGCCCAGTACGGTGTTGACGGGGTAATTGCCGACTGTCAGATTCTGGACAGCGAACGGATCTGCGGACTGCTGAAAAAGCTTCTGTATGCCTTCCCTATGCAGGAGCTGCGGGTATATCTGCCCCGCTGGATGGATGCCCTGGAGCCGGAGCATCCGGTCAAAAGCGCGTTATACCAGGCACTTTTGGAACGTGCCGAACAAATTACCGCCCTTGGGCAGGCAGAGGCCACTTTGGGAACATTGCGGGAACTGGAGCAGGTGCTGGACTTTTCTATCCGCAGTGTGGATCTGGCAACGGGAACCGTATCCTGCGCTCTGGGATTCCCGGAAGCACTGTTTTATGAGATCCTCAGCAGTCGGGCGGGAATGCCCATTGAAAACGACGCCCAGCTTTTGGAGCTTTTGGGCGAGTTCCGTACAGTAAAAACGGAATATGACCGGATCGCCGATGCCCTGAATGCCGTCAACGCTACCGGCTATGGGATCGTCATGCCCGATGCCGGACAGATGACCCTGCAAAAGCCGGAGCTGGTACAAAAAGGCGGTGCCTTCGGCGTAAAGCTTCGGGCCGGCGCCCCCTCCATCCATATGATCCGGGTAGATATCGATACCGAGATCAACCCCATGGTTGGCGGTCAGCAGCAGTCCCAGGACCTGATCCAGTATTTAAGCAGTGAAGACCCGGATTCTCTGTGGGAGAGTAATATCTTTGGAAAATCCGTATACGAGCTGATCCGGGAGGGGCTGAATGCCAAGCTCCATCGGACACCGGAGGAGGTAAGAGCGAAATTCCGGGGAAGTCTTACCAGGATCGTCAACGAAGGGGCCAACGGCCTGGTGTGCCTGATCCTGTAGTTCCCGGTTTTGTGCATTCCTTACGGGATACGCCGAAAAGGCCCCCTCTGACGAGGGGGCTGTCCACAGTAGCCCGCTAAATTGGAATTTTTCCCACAATTTCATTGACAACCTCCCTTGGGAATTATACAATAAAAGAAAAAAGGAGGATCTGCCATGGAATACTTATGGAAAGACCGCAAACGTTTTATGGGTATGCCTTTAAGCTTCACCCGTTACCGCCTCAGCGAGGATCGGCTGTTTCTGTCCACCGGATTTCTGAGCATCAAGGACGAGGAGGTCCTGCTCTACAGGATCCGGGATATCTCCACCCGTCGTACTCTCTGGCAGAGGCTCTTTGGTGTTGGCACTGTTTCCGTAGTCTCTTCTGACAAGACCATGCCTACCCTGGAGATGAAGAATATAAAAAAGCCCCTTGAGGTCAAGGAGCTTTTACACAGCCAGGTTGAGGAAATGAAGATCCGCCGCAAGGTCCGCTTAGGCGAGATCATGTCCGACGGCTGCGACTGTGACCACGACGACGAGCCGGATCCCGACGAGGAGCTGTAAGCGCCCCAAGAGCCTTCCCCCCGCGGTTTTGTCGGTGGCTCTTTGTTTATCGCGACGTGTTTATAATGCCGGTTGCTATGAGGTATCACAGCAACCGGCATCTGATTTTTATATCGTGCTTATTCTACGATTTCAGCGCCGCCCCATTCTACCACGGTAAAGCCCGTTCGCTCCGGAGCGGTGAGCATTTGGGGTTCCAGGTTTACATAATTCTCAGAAGACTGCCAGGCCATGAATACCCGGATCAGGGTATCGGGCGCTGGGTCGATGGAAAGCTCTGCTCCCTGGGTATAGGCTTCCGTCTGAAAGCTGATGATATTATAGGGGTTGTTCTCCATTTGGGGCAGCCAATACACAATAAACTCGTTGGCCTCCCGCTGATTTAGGCCCAGCTTTGCCAAAGCCTCCTCCAAAAAGTCGGCAGTGTCCTCCCCTTTTACCGCAAAGCCACGGCTCAGATCATACCCCAATTGCCGCTGTCCTTCCCAGAACAGGCAGTAATGCTCCCGTCCGGTACGAAGATCCGTGAGTGTCCCGTCCGGCTCTGCCAGGACGGACCATCCGTTTTCATAGGCGGGATAGGTGTGGGTCAGGGTTCCATCATAGTGAAGCTTTACATCCACCTGGCAAGGCTCCTGGGGATACAAATAGATCACGGGCTTTGCATCGGTGATCTCCTCAGGGTATCCCTGTTCTTCCCGCTGGCAGGGTGTATGCATGGTGCCAATGAACACCGGGGACTGGGTATCGCAATCAAGGAGCAGGTAAACAAAGGGCCGGTCCAGGATCACCGTTTTGGGTTCCTTGGGAGGCATGGCACTGCCGGGTTCCAGTTCCACCACAGTGGCCGCACCGGCCTTGGCTCCCTGGGGACCTACCTGCATAAAGGTCTTATGCAGAACACTTCCCACATACAGTGGTCCGTCCTCACTGGTTCCCATTTTGGAAAAGTCTGCCCGAAGCATATCGAAGGCATCGGTCATGCCCATGGTTTGCAGATTCTTTGCAAGCTCAGCCATATACTCCGTTTCAAAGATGGGCATTCCCGTGTCCACCCTCTGCTGGGTGGCTCCGGAGAGGATTGCCTGCAGACCGGCTCCATCCAGCTGGCTTAAATATTCCTCCGGGGTCATCCCCTCTTCGGGAAGAATGGCGGCGAAGGCATACCGCTTGCCGTCAAAATACTTGACAAACCCCGTGGCATGGGCGTCTTCCAGGTAGGTATCTTCCTCACTGTACATCATGTCTACATAGTAATTCCCATCCGGACCTGCAAACAGTCTTGGTCTTACCTGATGATCCTTATAGGGAATTGCCCAGCTGTCTTCAAAGGCCAGGGCATTGACGAGAAATACCAAAGCTTCTGCCGGCATCTTGTCCAGCATTTGGGGGATCATGCCGTCGGTATGCTCGTTGATCCAGTCGTTGATGGCCTTCTTTCCGCTGTCATCCATGGCGATCCGATAGGCATCGGCCCGGTAATAATCCAAACAGCTTTGCAAAAACGCATCTTCTACAGTCAGGCTTTCCTTCTGAGAAAACCAAATGCTGTTGGCAAGCTTCAAACGGCTCTCATCCAACCCCTGCAGGAACGCACCAAAGGCATTGTTCAGGTCGGAAATGGGCATTCCCAAAACCTGCTCCATTTGCTTCAAGGTCTCTCCGTCGGCACCGCCTGCAGTCATGGCCAGGGCGCTGTATACAGAAAGGGGCGAGATCAGTACACTCTCCCCTTCCTTCAGGTTTTCCTTGAGTAGGGCAAGGGCAAATTCCGTCAATGGCTGGGCCGTTTTAGCAGGATCTCCGTTTGGAACATCCTGGGTCTCCATGCCCACCAAAAAGTCATCACCCGTTCCGGGCAAAATGGACGGCTCGTGGTTTTCTTCCTGCTTCGCGCAAGCTGACAATAGTAGTGCCAGCACCAGTAACAAACATAGCTTTTTCATTCTATTCCTCCCGGATAAACCATATTCACATATAAAACTCCATTTTCATAGCCGGTAAATAGCACTAACATTTGACTTCCCGGTGGATAATCGGATGGCTCCGGTGACCCATCCTGGATCTGATAGTTTCCCCCACCGTTACCAATGGCAATGTTACAAGCCTGAGAAAACGCCACCTTAACAGAAGTTCCCAAGGGGATCTGCCGGGTATCCGGCAGGCCAATTACCACGGCCTCCGGCCCATCCGATGTCCACTGGGTGATCTCAAGGATCACAGAAGGCTGTTCCATAGCCCCCCCGTTAACACCATAGTCGGCAGGTGAACAGGGGTCCATGTCTGCCGGGGCCTGGGTGGGAATGGCGCCATCGCTGGATCCTACATGGGCCTGGGTTTCATTGGATAGCTGAACCCCGGCGGGATAGCCGGTTTTCTTCGGTGGATCTTGTCCCCAGGGCAGGAGCATTGCACTTACAAAAACAAGGAGCAGGCAGGCCGCCGCGGCGATCCAAAAAAAGCCCCGGTTACTGCCCCTTCCTAGGGGTGCTTCTGCTTCTTCCACAAAGCGCTCGTCCACCTGGTCCAGGGCCTGCAATAAGTCTTTTCCCTTCAAAGGGACACCCCCTTCCTTTCCAAATATGTCCGCAATTGATTCCGGGTCCGGTGGAGCCCGGTTTTTACTTTACTTTGGGTGATGCCCAACTGGGAGGCGATCTGTGCCACGGAGTCTCCAAACCAGTACCGCCGCAGAAAGATCACCCGACGTTCTTTGGGAAGCTGTGCCAAAAAGGCATTGAGCCATTCCCCCAGCTCCCGGCTGTCCGAATCGGGCAGGGTCCCTTTATCGGGGATACAAAGCTCCATCTCCCGGGTCAGCTCCACCACCTGGGCACTGCGTTTTTGGGCACTGCACCGCTCCAGCAGGTTCAAACACCGGTTACGGCACAGCTTTGCCAAATAGGCAAAGAAATGGGTCGGTCTTTGGGGTGGGATGGAATTCCAAGCGGCTAAATAGGTATCGTTTACCGCCTCCCGGGCATCTTCCTCCTCCAAAAAACGTCGGGCAAGACCGTGCAGACGGCTTCCGTACACCGCCTGGGTCTGGGAGAGGGCCTCTTCCTCCCGATCCCAATACAGCTGTATGATCTTTTCGTCCTCCACAGTCTCACCTCCTCACCCTAATAGACAGATTTTTTGTGGAAAAGGTTACAGTTTTTGCAAATTCCGGTTTATCATAGCCTTCCCCTGGGGGAAGGCTTTGGGTCGATAAATTGGAATATGTGTTTATCAATGCAAAACCGGAGCTGTTTGGGAAAACAGCTCCGGGATGGTTTTTTATTACAGTCTGGTGACCTTCAGCATAGCCTCGTACAGAGCGCAGTACTTTTCGTACTTCTTCTCGTACTTGGCATGATCCACGGGCTCATACCGATGCTGGAAGGAGATGATCTTGTCGGCAGCCTCCTGATAGCTGGCATACAGACCGTCGGACACGGCACCAATGATGGCACAGCCCAGGCAAGCGGCTTCCTTCTCCGTGGGGATGACCACGGGCAGACCGGTGATATCCGCCTGAAGCTGGCACCAAATGGGACTCTTGGCACCGCCGCCGGTGGCAATGATGTAGGAAATCTCGGTACCCTTGGCACGGATATGGTCACAGTTCTTGCGGAGCATGAAGGCAACGCCCTCCATGACGGCACAAGCCATATCGTACACATCGCTCTCCTGACGCAGACCGAAGAACACACCGTTGGCATCGGTATCGAACTCAGGAGAGTTGGTACCCACCAGGAAGGGCAGGAAGATCAGGTTGTTGGGCAGATCCCGCTTCTGAAGCTCCGTGTTCATCTGATCGTAGGAGATATCGCCCATACAGGTACGGCGGAACCACTCCAAAGACGCGCCGCCGGACTCCGCCACGGGCAGCATAATATGGGTATCGGGCTGGAAGCCATAGTGCATGGCAATGCCGGAATCCCGGGGTGCAGGCTCAGCAGCCATGGTAGTCAGGGCCATGACCGTGCCGGTGGACAGGGTCATACCGCCCATCTGCACATTACCGGTACCCACCATGCCGGTGAAATGATCCAAAGTACCCACATTGACCTTGGTAGCCTGACTCAGGTTCATGGTCTTGGCAACGCCCTCTGTCAGATTGCCCGCAACGGTGCAGGGCTCCACCAGGGGGGGCAGCTGGTTCTCGGAGACACCGATGGCATCGAGCATCTTGCTCCAGTACTTCTTCTCATAAATATCAAAGTAGAAGGTAAAGGTGGCGATGGACATATCGGCAACCTTCTTGCCGGTGAGCTTATAGACCACAAAGTCCTTCAGCATCATATAGGTTGCGGCATTGTCGTAGATCTCAGGCCGGTTCTCCTTCAGCCAAAGAATCTTGGTGGCAGGCCAGGTGGGCAGAACTGCCATCTGACCGGTAACTGCCTCGATTTCCTCGTGGGTGAACATGGCGCTGAGCTTCTCGCACTCGTCCACAGAGCGCTCATCCATCCAGGAAATAGCGTTCATCATGGTATTGCCGCCCTTATTGAGGACCACCAAAGACTCTGCCTGGCCGGTAAAGGTGATCTGTGCCACCTGGGTGCCGTCCACCTGATTGGATGTGATCATAGAGCCGATCAGCTTCATGATATTACCGCAATACAGGTCTGCATCAAATTCCACGAATCCGTTCTTACGGATATACTCCACGGGATAGCTCTGCCGGTCTACCAGCTTCATTTCCTGGGTATAGATGGCCACCTTAATATTGGTAGAGCCAAGGTCCACGCCAATATAGTACATGATGATCCTCCTTATTCTGTCACTGCACCCACGGACTGCAGACGTTCAATAAACGCCCGGGCATCGGCTTCAGCACGTTTCGGATCCACTTCATAGCGATCCGTAATAGCAGTAACCAAAGACTGCAGTGTCTGTTCTTCACGCAACTGTTCCCAAATGAACTTTCCCACAGCATTCAGATCCACCATTCCGGGGAAGGTTCTTGCCGCACGGCCCACAGGGACAAGCACAATTTTTCCTGCCACCTGACGAAGCAGATAATCAGGGCTTTGCTTCATCGGGCATCTCCTTTTTCTTCTTTGCATGCTTTTGTTTGACTTCTTCCGATTTACCGCTGCGGCTGTAATCGTAAGAATAGCGGTAGTAACGGTAGCGGTAGCGATACTTGTATTTTTTGCTGTAGCGACCGTTGGAATCCTTCTCAGAGCCGTTGAGCACAAAGCCCAAAAGCTTTGCTCCGGACATTTCCAACTGCTTGACGCTGCGGCTGACCACTTCCTTCTCCGTTCTGTGCTGGCGCACCAGCATCAAAACGCCATCCATGGACTCTGCCACCACACAGGCATCGGAGACAATGCCCACGGGCGGGGTATCTATCAGGATATAGTCATACATGGCAGAAAGCTTCTCAACCATGCGGTGCATCCGGGGATTGCCCAAAAGCTCCGAGGGATTCGGAGGGATCTCACCGGAAAGGATCACATCCAGATTAGGGTACACATCCTTGCGGATGGCCTCCACTTCGCTGCACTGACCTGCCAAAATATTGGAAAGACCGGGGGTCGCTTTTTCAATAAGCAGCTTTGCCAGGGTGGGGCGGCGCATATCGCCGTCGATGAGGACCACTTTTTTGCCCGTTTGGGCAAAAGAGATCGCCAGGTTCAGGGTCGTAATACTCTTGCCCTCTGCGGCAACACCGGAGGTGATGCAGAATTTTTTACAGCCCTCTCCTGCCAGGGTAAAGTTTACGTTGGTACGCAGGGTCTTGTAAGCCTCCTGTACATAGAAGCTGCTGTTTTTATCCAGGATATGCCGACGCTGGTTTATAAATCCCTGGTTCTGCTCCTGAATGGAGTCCTTATCGGTTTTGAAAAAACTCATTTTTCCACCGCCTTATTTTGGTTTCCCGACTGGGAGGATTGATAGCTATAGCTGTTTCTTTCTTCGGCGTCAAAATTGGGGATCACACCAAGGACGGGAGCATCACTGATCAGGGCCAGATCCTCCTCACCCTTGACACGCACGTCCATAAGTACCCGAAGCACCACATAGCCCACCGCTATCAGCACACCGATAAGCGTGCCGTAGATGGCACTTTGACTGGTGTTGGGCGTGTAGGGCGCACCAGGCATACGGGCCCGGCTGACGATCGCCGCAGAACTACTCTTAATAATATTGCTGATCGCCTCCGGTGCCGTATCGGCAATGGCATCTGCTACAGCCTTTGCTACCTTGGGATCTGCATGAGAAATGTTAACAGAAAAAATCTCCGTCTCATTCACTGCACCGGCAGTCATCATACCACGGATCTGATCTGCAGATACTCTGTAGCCGTGGGTGGCATACACCTTTTGTGCCACTTTATCCATCACATCGTAATCCTCAAGGATGATGATGTAACTGTTAACCAGCTGCTGAGAAGTGGCAAGGTCAGAGGACGAAATCACACCTTCCTGGCGGTACTCCGACACGGAGTTATTCACATATATCTTAATGCTGGCTCTATACAAAGGGGTAACAAAATTGGCTGTATAGAAGTACACAGCTGATCCCATTACCGCTGCACACAGCACGATCAGCCAAATTTTCCCGAGGAGTGCGTAGAATATCTCCTGCAAATTGATCTGTTTTTTCCGTTCCATTGCCAATTCTCCAATCTAATTAATACCAAATTCCCGCAGCAGCTTTCGCTGCTGATCAATATCCTCATCTGTAAATTTCCGGGTTCCTTTGTGCCAGTGGGAAATCTTCCCCCATCGCTCTGTCAGGGCCTTCCATGCACGGACGATCCACGCCACCGGCAAAAGCCAGGGTCTGCCGATTACCCAGTCAAAGCGGTTTTCCAGGTCCTGTCTGGGATAGAAAATCTTATGCCAAAGGGCCGAGCCACGGCTTTTCTTTGGGGACAGGCAGATCGCATTGAGCATTGCCCGTTCTTCCTCGCCATGGGAGCCACTGGAAAAAATGTAGTCTGCCAAAGCCTGCAAAACCGGTGTTTCGGGGGCGCCGGAAAACCACCATTCCGCCAAGGCTTCCATATTCCGGGCAAACGCCAAAAGGCCAATGCGCTGCAATTCCTGCTCCACCCACTGTCTGTCCATTTGGGGGCTTCGCAGATGTCTGCAGACCCAAATATCCAAAACAAACCGGACACCGACACCACCGGCCACAAAGTGATTGGCCAAATGGGCCATAACATTTATGTAGAAGCCCTCGTCTGTCATGATCTGCTCGCCTGCAGGTTGTCCCTCCGGCACATACTGCCAACCGGGATTGACCAATGTTCCCACCGGGCAGGAGCAGTGGATCAAATTGGGGTGAAACTCCACCGTCACACCCTCCGGAAACCGGAAGGTACGGTGATTGCCGTCACCCCGGCAAAGCTCCGCACCCAATGCCACCATGGCTTTGCGGATTCGGGAAAAATCCGATGCCTTCACCAAAATATCTATATCGGACATGGTTCGCAGGGTCGGATCCGGGTAGTTCTCCTTTAAGCACACGCCACGCATAAAAACATGATTGATCCCATGCTCCGTCAGGACCTGGGTGATCTGCGTGCGCACAAAATCGAACTGGGTATCCCGAAAAATCGCCTGATGGGCAGAAGCCGTCAGCTCCGGTAAGACAGCACTCCCCTCCTGGGGATACTCCATAAGCCACTGACACATAAACGGCCCCAGCTTATGCTGCAGCGCCAGCCGGACAGTCTGCGGTAAATACGCATTGTCAGGTTTGGGTAACGTCTGACCATGCATCCGCGCCCGAAGCATAGAAATCAATTGCATATGTTCGGTTTTCACGGAACTCACTCCCATCAAGGCGCATACTCCTACAGTCTATATGAGTATACCACAGCTTCCAGTCAAAAGTCAACTGATTAGAATAGAATTCAGCTGAAAAAGGTTGCCATTTTGGTTTGCTCAGATAATTGACAATTGTCAGAAAAAACAGTATAATCATTACATATTTACAGTAAAGGAGCGTTTATTATGGATCTTCTCAAAAAAGCATTCCCCATTTCCTTCCGATTTGCCGATAGCATCGCCAATCTGATCATCGGCATCTTAGTCTATCTGGTAGGCGGTGCCATTGCCGGGTCTGTAATCGGCTTCCTCAGTGGCATTGCTGTTGTGGGTATTGTTTTCGGTATCGTAGGCTCCGTTTTGGGCATCTACTGCCTGGCCGGCATCGTCATTGAAGTGTTGGTGTTTTTGGACATCCTTAAGTAAATTTCCTTCGTCGGCGTACCGGGTACATAACGATCCACACATGTAACCACACCGCTATAAGCGAAACGTTACCGACAAAGCCGGTAAAAATGGGGGCTGCCTTTCGAGGCAGCCCCCAGTATTTTGTTAGCCTACTGTTTCATTTTCTTCAGGACCGGTGGAAGGCTCCCAGTTCAGCAGGGCTTCGATTCCCCACAGAGCCATAGCTTCCTTCTCTTCCTGGGTGAGCATAGTCTGGATGGCTTCGATCTGGCTCTGCGTGAAGCTTTCCAGCATCCCGGTAACCTTCTGAAGCATTGTCTTCATGGAATAGCTGACCGTGGCAGGCTCAATCACAGTGCCGTCCTTCAGCTTCATGAAAACATCGGCATTTACAGCCCTCTCGCCGTAGTTCAGAATATCAAAATCCCGAATCCTTAGACTGTATACCTTGTCAATATCCAGTGTCTCTGCCTTCAGGGTTCTGGAAACGGTGTGTTCCTTACCTTCCAGCCCCAAGACAAAACCGAAGCTGTCCAGTTTCGCCAGCACTTCGCTGTCACCGCAGAACTGTGCCTTGTAGCCAAAGCCCTTGTTGCCGGTACGCAGGGACACATTGGTAATGCCCACAAAGACCCGGTGGAAGGTGTAGCCGGTCTCATCGGCAATGGGCATATAACGGCGGGCACCCCCTACCTGGGCAGCGGTCAGCACATCATTCACATCGGACATTGCTACCGAAACCGTGCCCTCGATACGTCCACACTTTGTAGCGTCATAGGTATCATTCTCGCTGTCCATACCGTAGAGCTTGCCCTCGCCGGTAACAGAACCGGTGAGCACGTAGCCGTTCAGGTCCAGGATCACATCGTCAGTCAAAACGATATTCTCGGTCACATTGGCAAGCAGACGAATATGGGTCGCATTTTCATCGGCCATGGCCTCAGCAACCGTCAGATAGGGAGTGCCGATCTGGTCGCCGTTGACAGCGCGTACCACGCCTGTCTGCATAGTCAGGGTCGCATTGCCCTCCGCATCGGTTGCGGCGGTAATGACCCCGGTGATAGTGGAGGGAACAAAGGCCTCCGCACAGCCGGTAGTCCCCAGCTCCGCAAAGGTATAAGGCTTCACATGGGTATCGATTGCCACCAAAGCCCCCTCCTCCAGACCTGTGGCATCAATCACAACGCCCGCATTGTTGGAATCGGTAATGGTATACAGCTGACGCACTCCGGTGATCAGCTTGCCCTCCTCGTCAAAGCGGGCAATGGTGGGAGTGCCGGACAGGGTCACCGCGCTCATGCTCTGATGCAGGCTCACACCGCCGTCAATGACAGCCGTATCGCACACGGTGAGGCTGGATCCGCCCGAGCTGTAGAGGTTGCGAATATCCTCGCCTCCACGGGTACCGCCGGAGACTACGGTGCCATCCTTCAGGATCAGATTGCCGTAATTAAAGATATTGCCGGACTGCTCTTTTACACAGTTTCCGTCGGTGACCGTACAGCCGCTCAATTGCACGGTCACATCCTGCTTGATATAGAGATTGCCGCCCTGGCTGGCTACCTCACCGCCGGTAAGGGTCGCACCCGTCAGCGTAGTACCGGCAGAGGCATAGAAGTTACCGCCGGAGCCCTGACCGGCAGTGATCACCACATAGGACTGCGTTTCCTCATCCCAGGTCATACCCGCTTTACCGTCACGGATCACAGGGCCGCAGGCCGTGCCCTCCTTGGTAGCAAACATGCCGTAAATATTGCCGCCATCCTGAGAGGCAACACCCTCCGCAATGGTGCCGTAGGTAATGGTGGTGTAACCGCCGGTAAAGATGTTTCCGCCCTTTTGTGCCTGACCGCCCTTGATCAGGGTCTGGTTGCTAACGATCTCCAGGGTAGCAACAGGGTTACCGTCCGCATCTTCCGTGAAATTACCGTTATAGATACTGCCGCCGTAAGCACCGGCAACATTGTCGGTCATGATCGCTTTGTTGAGTTTGATCTTGCCACCAAAAATATAAAGACCGCCGCCGTTTCCGGTAGCTTCACCGTTATCAACGGTGACATTATTCAACGTCAGCGTGCCCACGTTCAGATACAGATTGCCGCCGTTATAGGCATCTCCTTCGACCACGGTACCATCCTGAGAAACCGTAAAGCCAGCTTTGCCCCCACGCAGTGTCAAGCCCTCGATCGTGTAGGAACTGGGCAGATTGTTCAGATATATATTGCCGCCATTGCGGGCACTGACACCGTCCGCGATCACAGCCGTGTCGCTCTTGATGGCAAAACTGAGTACAGAAGCCACAAAAATATTACCGCCGGAGGTGGCGACGCCCCGCAGGATCTGCACATTCGTGCCGTTGATGTAGAAGCTGGTGCCGGAGGCGGCGGTAGTGCCGCTGGCTGCCGTGTAGCCGGTCACGTAAATATTACCGCCATTGGTAGCCGCTGTGCCGTCGCAGACAGTGCCGCCGGAGAAGGTGGCTGTACCTCCCTGAATATGTAGGTTGCCGCCGGTAGCACCGGAGTAACCGCCGCTGATCGTACCGCCAAACATTCTAAGCTGTCCACTAATAAGGATAATGTTTCCGCCCTTGGCATTGGCACGTCCACCGGAGATGGTGCCGTCGTAAATGTACAGATATCCGCCATTCAGGCCGCCTACGCCGCCGTTGGCAGCAGGCGTGGTATACCGGGATGTCAGATTACCGCCAAAGAAATGGAACTTACTGCTGGTGGTCGTGCAGAACACAGAACCATTGGTGGTTGCAGACTTGGCAATGACATAACCGTCAAAAACCAACTTGCCGTCCGTGCCCACTTCGCCGCTGCAGTCACACAGGTTCAGTATGCCGCCCTTCTTAAAGGTGAATACCCGACCCGCATAATCCAATGTCTTACCGTTCAGGCAGATGCTGACAGTGGTATTTTCCGCAATGGTAATGGTGCTGGTCAGCGTTGTGTCGTTTTCCAGATAGTAATGCCCGCCATCCGTAACCGTACCAGTGAAGGGCTCCCAAGCAACTGTAGCATCACACACATGGCTGTTGGCTGTAGTAGCGGTACCGCCACAGACACAGTGGGTGTGGGTCACAGTCTCGGAGGTGGATTCCTCGGTAGCCAGTGCCGTCTGGGGCAGCACAAGCAGAGCCAAAGAAAGGACCAGACAAAGTAATGCGCAAATGAATGTTCGTTTCATATTGGTTTGCCTCCTTTGATCATACATTCCTTTTTCGGAATTCTCGAATATAGGAACTCCTATATTTCGAGGATAATTATACAAAACGCCCAACAATTCCGCAATACAATCAACGGGGTATGTGTACTTTGTTAAATTTTCTCTGTGGTTTGTTCACCAGGCAATTCGCAGTCCCCATCCGATAGAAAAGGAGCTGTCTCACTTTCGTGAAACAGCCCCTCAGAGTGTCAAAGAATATCGATTCCGGTGTACTTGGCAAAATACTTTGCAGACAGTGCCACATCTGCGTACACCAAAGCATAGTGGTTGGCACCTACCCGGTCCATGAACTGCTCCATGGGCTCATCGGGGGTGATATGGGTCATGGGATAGTAGGGACAGCCCATTTCCTGGATCATTCCGCTCATGGGGGAGGCTGTGCCGCCGGTGATGTGCAGCTTCAGCACACCGCCGGGGAACTTGAGCAGCCGGGCCATGGTCAGTCTTCCGTTTTGGAAGGCGGACTTGGTGGTCAGATATCCCTCGGGATTTCCGTTTTCCGGAGCCTCCGGGCCGCTGACCTCTGCTTTGTTGCCGGTAAGTCCGCAGGGGGCATAGCCGCAGGCGCCCACATCCATCCCGTCTTCATGGAAGGTACGCAGATCTACATACGCGGAGATCTCGCCGCCGGACAGATAATGCAGGATCATCTGGCTGAGCATTACCGGGATATCTGCCTCGCAGGAGCAGGGCAGATCGTCACCCAGGATCGCCAGGGGCAAACAAGCGGACAGACCGAAGGTCTGACTCAGCTCGGTGTGGCAACGAATATCCAAACCGGCCAGGTCGTACTCAGCAATGTATTCCTGCAAAGCAACGCACATGCGCACGATGCGTTCGAAATGCCGGCCGGTATTGCCCACCAGCTTCTCTTCTGCCCGCTTTGCCATGGCCTTGTAGGCCTCACCCTCGGTATCCACATTTTCCATGCGCACCAAAAGCTCGGACACATCATAGGCATAAATTTCCGTACCCAAACGGCGGCGCAATACCGACAGATCAAAATCCGCGGCAGTGATGCCGTTGAAGTTATGACCGAAGAAGCCCAGCTTGGTATTGCGCAGAAGGCTCACTGCCCGGGCGGCATTGCCCAGGGCGACCAGCTTCTGACGGGACTTGCCCTCCAGGGGAAGCCCCATAAACAGCTCGCACGGAACGCCCATCTCCTGCAGGCACCCGTGAAGGGCGGCAGAAGCGGGAGCAGCGGACATTTCCGTTCTGCGGCCCTTATAAGAGAATTCATCCAAGCACCAGATCACCACAGGCATTCCAAAGAATTGCCGGGCAGCCACGCAGGCAAGGCGGGGCTCGGACCAGGTGGTGGTGTAGATCACCACAAAATCATAACAGAAGGGATTGTATGCCCTGGAAGCAGTTTCAGCATCGGCTACACTGCAGATCATCTCTGCCAGCTCCGGCTCCATGCCCATATCCCGCAGGTTTTCCACAGCCAGCTGTGCCTGCTTCCGGGCCTCCTCCCGGTCATAGCCCTCGCAGAAGAAGGGCAGGACCAAAGGCTTTACCTTACGCATTTTCGTAAACCTTCTTCAGGAACTCAGCGACCTGAGGCAGAACCACATCGTAGGGGCCGGGAACACCGCACTCCAGGTTCATATAGCCGTTGAAGCCGATCTCCTTCAAAGCGGCAAAGCCGGACTTCCAGTCGGTATGGCCGTAGCCGGGAGCCAGGCGGTTGCTGTCGCCCAGGTGGACGTGACGGATCCACTTGCCGGCATCCCGAATGGCCTGAGCCACGTCAACCTCCTCGATCTGCAGATGGAAGAAGTCAGCGATCAGACCCATGTTCTTGGTCACTTCAGGATCGGCGCGCTCCAGCATCTCCACGCAGTCACACAGACGGGTCATGTACTTGGTCTCGTAACGGTTGCAGGACTCGATGAGCATGGCGGCACCGGGCTTGACGCATGCGCCCAGCTCGTTGACGATGGAAACGTACAGCTCCTTCTCCTCCTCGGGCATCTGCTGATAGGGCTCAAACAGAGGCAGAGGATCCTGGGTGCGGTACTCGTACTCCATCTCGGTGATGGCGCCGATCTTGTTGGCGATCTCGATGGACTGCTTGTAGGCGACCAGTGCCTGCTTGCGGATCTCGGGATCCTTGTTCATCAGGTGGCCGTAATAGCCGGCAGTGAGGACGAATTCGCAGGGCTTAACGCCGGTCTTCTCCTCCATCTGGAGCATCTCGTCCAGCAGCTCATCCTTCCAGTCGGGAGCATCCACAAAAATTGCCATACCGGTGTAACCCAGCTTGCGAACGGTATGAGCCTTCTCGGTCAGGGTCTTGCCGGGGACCATATTGGCAGTGCAGGAAAGCTTGATATCCATAGTAAAAATCCTTTCGTAATCAATATAAAGCGGCGTGGCAGCCAAGCTGCCACGCCGCCAGAAGCCTTGGCTGAATTCTTATGTATTGGGAATCAATACTTCTTCTGGAACATAGCCTCGCGGATCATCTTTGCGAAGCCTACGCCGTCCTGGGTAGCCATGATCTCGTCGACCTTGGCATCATCCAGGGAGTCAGCGATGGCGCCCAGGGTGTCGATCCACTCGATGCCCTCTTCCAGAGCGTCACGGCCATCCTCACGGTAGGGATACTGATCGAAGGAGAACCAGGAGTCGTAGCCCAGTCTCTTGACCCAGTACAGGTACTCACAGGTCTCAATGGGGTGAATAACACCGGCGATGCAGTCGTCATCCCAGTAGCCGTAGTTGTCGTTGACATGGCAGTGGAACAGCTTGTCACCGTACATCTTCAGGATGGCGGCAGCCTCAGCGGGATTCTCAATGCCCATCAGGGAGTGACCGAAGTCCAGGGTAACACCCAGGTTATCACGGCCGATCTCGTTGACCATCAGCAAGGTGGTGGAAGCGTCGGTCATGAAAGAACGCATCTTAGGCTCACGGGGCTTGTACTCGATGGACAGCTTCACGTCGGAGCGGTGATCACAGCACTCCTTGATGCCTTCCTGGATCCAGGTGCGGCGCTCGATGTAATCGGTGGTGAAGGAGTAGTCATAGCCGTCCTGACCGTTCCAGATGGTGACGATCTCGCCGCCCAGGTCTGCACAGATATCCATCATGATCTTGGTGTCACGGATGGCCTGCTTACGCAGCTCGGGATCGGAGGAGGAGAAGGCACCGTGGCCCCACTTGCGCTGTGCGAAGTAGTCGGGAATGATGGAAACCAGCTGCAGGCCGGAATCCTGGATCATGCGGCCAACAGCCTCAGCGGACTGCTCGGTGATGTGCCAGGTGCCGCACAGCTCACAACCGGTGATCTTGGGAATGCTGATAGCGCGCTTGAGCAGCTGCTCAACAGTGTAGTCGTCGTTGTAGCCGCAGGCCATGTAGCGGTCGGTGAACTGGCCCAGGTTACTAAGCTCAACAGAATACTTTCTTTTCATGGTTTAGCCTCCTAATTTTTTATCAACGCATACAACGTTGTAAAGTAGCACAATAATTATACCTTATTTTCCAGCCATTGTCAATTTGTATTTGCGCACATATTTTACAGTCTTCCTTTGTTTCTTTTACCGAAATTTCTCCCCCATATTTTTATGATTTGACAATACGAATGAAATCTTTTATTATATATGGGAAGAATTTTTGGTTAGGAGGTGGCTGTTTATGACCAAGCCTAACGGTCCTGTTACCATCAAATCCATTGCCGAGGCCCTGGGGATCTCCTTTTCCACCGTTTCCAAGGCCCTCAACGGGGATCCGGCCATCAGCGAGACGACACGGCTGACTGTGGAGAAAAAAGCCAAAGAAATGAATTATACCCGGAACTATTTTGCCCAAAGCCTGCGGCAAAAGGGCTCCCGGACTGTCGCCATCATCGTCAACGATATCGACATCCCCGCCTACGGCGAGATGATCGCCATTATCTCCGGCAAGCTGGCAGCCCACGGCTACACCACCATGGTCTCCGACTCCCGGTACAGTGAGGAGTTTGAACGTTCCAGTATTCAAACGGTGATCTCCCGTATGCCCGAGGCTATCATCGTAGCCCCGGCAGATCCGGCAGGTCCAAACCTGAAGCTTTTGGAGCCCATGTTCCAAAACACCCTGGTTTTGGGTGAGATCGCCAATACCGCGCAGGTATCCAGCCTGAGTGTCGATCACCGTCTGGCCGGGCGGCTCACTGCCCAGCATCTTCTGAAAAACGGCGTCCGGCACAATCTGATCATGGGCGGTCCTGAGGGCTATCAGTCCAGTGACCTGTATTTGGCAGGTATGCGGGATGGCTACCGGGAATTTGACATCCCCTTCCCCGAGGACCGGGTATTGCGCTTCCGTCCCGATCAGCAGACAGCTTACCGCCGGTTCTGCCAGCTTTGGCAGGAGGAACCGGGCTTCTGTGACGGCGTTGCCTGCTTCTGTGACTCCATGGCCTTTGGCATCTACCGGGCCTGCCGGGAGCTGGAGCTGCGGATCCCGGAGGATATCAGCGTGATCGGCTATGACGACGGCCCTGCCAACGATTTTACCGCACCCCCTCTGACCACCATCCACATGCCCAAGGATCTTGTGGCTGCCCAGTGCGCTCAGTTTGTGATCAACCGCCTGGTCAGCGGAGATACCCAGCTGCACCACTGTAATTTGGAGCCCTATCTTGTGGACCGGGGTTCTGTGTTTGAATCAGCAAGCAAGGGAGAATGAGAATATGAAAAAGATTACCATTATTGGCGATATTATGATCGAGCCGCCTGTGCTGAAGGCCGCCAAACGCAAAGGCGGCACCTACGATTTTTCCGGGGTATTCCAATATGTACAGCCCCTTTTGGATGAGGCTGATTTTGTGGTAGGCAATCTGGAGACCCCTTTGGCTGGCAAGGAAGCGACCTATACCCAGCATCACTACGCCTTCAACGCACCGGACGAGTATGCCGACGCGGTCAAGAATGCCGGGTTTGACCTGATCTCCACCGCCAACAATCACACCTTCGACCGTGGCTACGAGGGTATGATCCGTACCATCAAGGTTTTGGATGAAAAGGGCATCAACCATGCAGGTTCCTACCTGCCCGGCACTGAGCGCCCCGAGGCCTTCTACGCAGACATTGGTGATATCAAGGTGGCCTTTGTGGTCTACACCTACGGCACCAACTACGGCGGCTCCGGCGGCAAATGCCTTGCCGAAGGCGAATACGAGGGTACTTTGAACCTTCTGCGCCATCAAAGTGTTTCCAGCTATCTGCCCGGCGTTCTCCACGAGAAGGACTGGGTGGACAAGGTGTTCAAAAAGAAGAATTTGGAAGCCCGGGGACGGATCAAGAAGAAGCTTGGCATGTGCTACACCTATGCCCGTTCCGATGATCGGGTTGATCCCGAGGCATTGGAGCCCTATATGCAAAAAATGCAGGCAGATATCCGCAAGGCCAAGGAAAAGGCCGATCTTGTGATCTTCTACCCCCATGCAGGCGGACAGTTTAACCTGAAGCCCGGCTATTTCACCCAATATGTGGTCAAAAAAGCCCTGGAAGCCGGTGCCGATGCCATTGCCGCTTCCCACTCCCACTGTCCGCAGATCATCCGGCAGCTGGACGGCATCCCCGTTGCCTATTCTCTGGGTAATTTCAACATGGATCCCCTGTCCAGCCTGGTTCTGCACGAGCATCTTTCCGAGTACGGTTTGGCTCTGCATCTGTACATTGAGAACAAGAAGGTCCAAAAGGTCACCTTCTCCATGCTGAAAAACTATGGCAAAAAGCGCACCCAGGTGGCCGGCTACCCTGTGGATCAGCTCCACGCCGCATTGCCTGACGGCAAGGAAAAGACCCAACTGGAAAAGGATGTGCGCAAGCTCTACAGCACCGTCACTGGCCGGGTCATGAAGGCTGATGAGCCTCTGATCCGCAGAGAATACGGGCTGTTCTAAGTGCAAAGTAGTGCGCACCGGTGCGGATGAGGGGGCTGAAGGCTTCGGAGCCGTTCTATCAAGGCGATAGCTCCCGGAACACCCCACATCCGTCAGCCCTGCGGGCTGCCCTTTGCGGTGAGGTCTCGACCCCACCCCACGCACTGTGATATCTTATATTCTTGTATCCCACATCTAAAACCGGTATCAACGAAGCTCGTTGATACCGGTTTTTTGTTATGGGTTTTTCAATTACTCGGTGGTGATCTCCACCTGCGCATCGGAAGACAGCTCGCTCGTATCTGCCTGGATGCCGGATTTTACATAGACATTGTCAGAATCCTCATCTTTGACCACCAAATTGCCCTTCAGGGCCGCACCGGCTGTGCCGATGTAGACATTCTGTCCCTGACCGGGCGCCGAGCCGCCGGTGATCAGCGCGCCATCCAAAATCATCAGCTTGCCGCCGTAATAGATATTGCCGCCGTTATTGGCAGTAGCTGTGCCATTAGAAACCGTGGGAACACCGGGAAGCTCCGGATCGTCCACGATCTTCAGGGTTGCATTGGAGGCAACGTAGATATTACCGCCGTGCCGGGCAGTGCCGCCGGAGTTGGCTGTGCCGCCGGATACTGTGCCGCCGTACATCTGCATCACCGCGTTGGCACCGGTGACAAAGATACTGCCGCCGTTACCGTTGGTGGTGGTACCGCCGGTCACCGTACCTCCATAAAGGGTAAAGGTACCCGCGGAAATTCTCAGGTTTGCTCCCGCGCCGGAGATGGTGGTACCGGTAACCGTACCGCCGTACATCTGCACCGCACCGTTGGTGGCATCCAGCAGGATATTGCCGCCGCTGGCACCAACACCGTTTTGGATCTCACCGCCACGGATGATCAGCCGGGAGGCAGAGCTCATGCTGATATTACCGCCGTTGCCCTCTGCTGTACCTCCGGTGATCAAGCCGCCGTAAACGGTCAGCACACTGTCATGGTACATGTGGATGTTGCCGCCCTTCTTGGAAGTGCTGCCGCCGGTGATAGTGCCGCCGTAGAGATTCATTTTGGCGCCGCCATTGGCATTGAGACCAATCACGCCCAGACCGCCATCGGAGGCCATCTTCTTTGTACCCCGGAGGACACCGCCGTAAAGGTTGAACACGCCGCCATCCCGGACATAGAATACGGGAGCCTGACGGACCTTGGTAGAGGTCACTTCGCCCGGCTGTTCGGCGCAATCCGTAAGATTCAGGGTGCCGTTGATGGCAAATACCCGGTCCGCACCGGTGATATTCTTTCCGTTCAGGCACAGATTCAGCACACCGCCGCTGGGGATATCCAGGGTGGTCGCCAGGGAAACAGGCTCGGTCAGATAGTAGCTCACAGAGCCGTCAAAGACCAGGCTGTCCACACCGGGCCAGGGTGCCCAAATGATCTGCTGGCAATCGGCATGGTCGCCTACAGCACCCAAGCCGCCGCAGACGCAATGGCTATGGGTGGTCACTACGGGGATCTGTTCTCCAACCGCCAGCTTGCCGTCCAGGAAGGTGATCTCTTCTCCGCCACGGAAGAAGGTCTTGTTTTCCTCCAGGGTGTTTTCCGCAAACACGCCGGTGCCATTTTCCAAAATCAGGGTAATTACGCTGTCTGCCGCCAGGGTATCTGCCAGGTCCAGCAGCTTTCCGCCGGGCAGATAGAGGGTATCTACCGTCAGACAGCTGTCAGAATACAGCTTCACCTTGCCTGCGGCATACACCTCACCGCCGGTAATACTGCCGCCGTAGAGGTTCAGCTTGCTGGCAGGCGCCATGCTGATATTGCCGCCGTTGGCATCGCTGGCACCGTCGGCGATCTGTCCGCCATAGATGTTCAGGGTGCCGGTATTATACAGAGCAATGTTACCGCCACGCCCAACAGCCTGACCGCCAAGGATACTGCCGCCGTACAGATTCATGGTACCCTTGTCCACACCGCCCAGGCCACCGCCGCTGGTGGAGGTCACCTTGCCGGTTCCCTGAATGGTACCGCCGTACAGATTGAAGGTGGCATTCTCATAGACATAGAAGATCGGTGCCTGACCGGAAGTGCGGGCTGTGGTGATCACGCCGTCAATTTCGGCGCTGTCCGTCAGGTTCATGGTGCCGTAGATCCGGAACAGCCGATCCGTGATCCCCTTTGCGCCGGAAATATTCTTGCCGCAAAGATCCAGGCAAACCTTCCCCTCGATCCGGTTCACTCCGGACAAGGTAATATCCTCTGCCAGATAATAGTGGCCGTCCGTAATGGCATAGCTGCCGTCCCAGATGTACCACTGGGCTTCCGTGCCGCAGCAGTCACAGGCCGCCACCTTGTCAGGCTGGCCCTTCAGGAAGATGACGCCTGCCTGATAGCTCAGCGTTCCCTGATCGCAGGAGAAGAACTCCAGGTTTTCCTCCTGAGTGGCACCGGTCACGGGGCCGTTGCCGGAAGCAAGGGTCACATGCAGGGAGGAATTCTCCGGGAGAATGCCATCCACAGTTATGGGCTTTCCGGCGATCTGCAGATCCTCCACTGTGATGGGCTCCTGGGAATACAGATTCACAGTACCCGCACCGTGGACACTGCCGCCGATAATGCTGCCGCCGTACAGATTCAAGGTTGCATCTGCCGTTACGGAAATATTGCCGCCATCGGTTCCGGTGACACCGCCGGAGATACTGCCGCCGTACAGGTTCATGGTTGCCGTCCGGTACAGCTGGACATTGCCGCCGTCCTTAACGGTCGTACCGCCCTGAAGACTGCCGCCGTACATATTGAACACAGCCTTGGAGCCAGCATTCAGGCCAGCCGCCACCAGGCCGCACTGGGTATTGACTTCTCCGTCATCCACAAAATTACCGCCGTACATATTCACGGTGCCGTTATCGTAGATATAGAAGCCGGGTGCCTGTCCGGCATTGGTGGTATGGACGGTGCCATCCGTTTCGGCACTGTCGTAAAGCCAAAGGGTTCCGTAGACACGGAAGGCACGGACCTTGGCCTCCACATCAAAGCCGCACAGATCCAGCACCACCTCACAGGCGGCATCCTCCGCAGAGCCGATATAGGCCGTATTGGAAACGGTGGTCTTGCGGTTTAAGTAGTAATGCTTGCCATGCTCCAGTTCCCGAAGGCCATCCCAGCTGTACCAGGTGACCTCCTGGGCGCAATGGTCGCAGAAAGCGGTTTTTTCCACCATGGGGATCTCACGCTCCACCACGAAGACATAGGTAAGCACATTGTCCTTCATGAGAGCATGGATCTTATCGCCCACCTGGACGGTGGTCTTTTCGCCCGGAATCTCTGCCGCACCGGACACATTGATGACCTTGGTATAGCCGGACAGGTAGCCCACATAGTTCTTGGGGGCCTTATTGGCATCCATTTCCTTGGCTGTAACGGTACTGCCGTCAATGGCCGTCACATCATCCCAGCTGCAGAACTGATCGCCTCCGGCAACATTGGTGGTAAGAAAGAATCTTGTGATAATATCTCCGCTGGTATACAGACCGAAGCATTTGGTGGCCACAGCATCCAGCTGGTTTGCCAGGGACCGATCCCTGGTCTTATACACCTTTACCTCGCCATTGTAAGCCAGTGCAAACTCGTAATAGCCATCTTCGTTGGGTGTTCTGGTGGTCTGCTGTTTGGCAGAATCGTACTTGCGCTCCAGATTCCAGTAGATATTGGCATTCACCCTGCGGGTAACCACGAAAATATGGGTGATTTCCCCATCCAGGTTCTTCAGGGCGTGGATCTTGTCCCCCACCTGCAAGGTAGTGCGCTCGCCCACCATGCCCGCGGTGCTGGACACATTGTACACATTGCAGTCTTTTGCCATGGGACCCACATAGTCCTGGGCAGGCTTGTTCTTGTCTGCCTCCCGGGCGGTGACCACACCGTCTGCGATGGAGACCACATTATCCCAGCTGCAGAACTGTTTGCCGCCCCACACAGTGCTGGTAGCATGGACCGCTTTGATCACATCCCCATCCAGCTCCAGGCCAAAGCACTTGACGCCCAGGCTGTCAAGCTTGTCCACAAGGGCCTTATCCTGGGTGCGGACCGTTATCTGTTCACCGTTCACCGCAACCTTGATGGAATAATACCCATCCGCTCCCGGGATCCGCTTGGTAGATTTTGCAGCAGAATCCCACTGACGGCTGACATTCCAATAAATATCCGACTGATAGGTGCGGCTCACCACAAAAATCACGCACACCTCCCCATAGGGGTTTTTCAGACCGTGGATCTGATCGTACTGGCGCAGCTCGGTAGGCTCTCCCACATAGCTGCCCGTTCCGCTCACATCGTAGACCACACAGTCCTCCGCCACAGTGCCGCGAATGGAGCTGCCTTTATTGGAGCCGGTGTATTTTTTGGCGCTGACGATACTGCCATCGATATTCATCACATAGTACCAGCTTCCGAAGGAGGAATTGCCGGTCACCTTCTTGGTGGCAAGGACCTCGATGATATAGCCATCCTCGTCAAATACCAGGCCCATACATTTCGCGGCAACCTTATCAATGGCATTTGCCACCTTCTCATCCTTGGTATACAAGGTCACCTGCTCACCGTTCACGGCAAACTGGTATTCAAACCGACCCATAACGTCCATAGTCCGCTTGGTCAGTCCTGTTGCGGAATCGTATTGGCGGCTGATGTTCCAGTAGACATCCCCCATTTTGAAGGGTGCCTCGGCAAAGATATGGGTCACCTGGTCCTGGTCGTTGCAGACCGCCAGGATCTTGCTCAGCTCCTCCAGCTGACCGGGCAGACCGCTAAGGAGCGTGCCTTCAGGATCCACGCCGTAGATCCTGGTATCCGCAGTCAGCTTCAGGGTCTTGGTCAGACCGGCCTTATTGCCCAAAGCATTACAGACCAGGCTGTCCTGGGTGTAGGAAACCACATAGTAGTCCTCTGCGGCAATGTAGCCTGCAAACTCCTCTACCCGGCGCACACCCACAACCGTGCCGTTTTCATCGAAGACCAGACCCATGACCTCCAAGGTATCGATGAAGCTTACCAGCAGTCTGTCCTTCACCGGCAGGTCGATCTGTTCTCCGTCCACAGCGAAGCGAATATAATACATCCCGTCGGAACGGGGCATACGGCTCAACGTTCCTTCGGAATAGGTGACCTTTTCCACATTCCAGTAGAGCCGGTCATCTGCCGCTGTCTCCTGCTGCTGGGGCTGGGTCTGGGTGGGCTCGGTGGTTTGGGCAGGCTCTCCGCCACCCAACACAAACGCCAGCACCGCTGCCGCAGCCACAGCCAAAATGCCGCAGGCCAGCAAAATCCATTTCAGGCTGCTTTTGCCTGTTTCTTGTTTTTTCATATGGATCCCCCTTAGGCTGATCAGCTATTCTTATACATTTCCACCAGGGCCTCGGTCCAAATATCAATGACCTTGTCGGCGGTTCCCAGTACCAGTCTTGCATAGTCAGACTCATAAGACCGGTAGGTACAGCCCAAGCCGTGGGGGAAGTACTTCCGGTCGCCGTTGGCATAGCCCAGGGTCATGGACATGGGGAACGGAGAACGGCGCTCCATCTCCACTGACACAGAGTCCCACAGCTCACCGGGAGCGGAAACGAAGGCCATCTGATCACCGATGGTCACCACGTCCAGCTCGCAATTCTCAGAAGGTGCCAGCTTGGTCTTTCCGATCACGCCCATGGCATCGTAGATCGAGGAGAAGCCATAGGCGACCGCCCGCTGTTTGGTTCCCGGCTTATCGTAATCGGGTGCGGTGGAATGCCAGTAATCCACCACCTCCTGGGCCTTGTCCTTCAAATGGTCACGGGAGTGGTCGATGGGACAATCATAGTTGATCTGCCGCATCTGCAGCTTCCCGGCAGGTACCTCCCGCATATTCTTTTGCAGGATCTTAATGTTGGCTTCTGCCAGCAAAGCGCCGTAAGCCATATAGTCACGGGTCAGGTTTTCATCCTGCAGACGGCTCTTGGGGTTGATATTGCCGCAGGCACCCTGGAAGTAGACAAAATCGCAATCCATCTGCTTCTCCATGGAATCCCGGAAGGGGCCCACATAGTCGGAGGATACCTCCAGCTTATTGGTACCGCCGGTCATGGTAGGATGGCTGCGGAAATTGGTGATCACCAGGTCCTTACAGCCTTCCCGCTTGACACGGATGGAGTGCATTATACTGTAAGCATCGGAAACATGGCCTTTGTAGGGAGATTCCTTGGGATTTCCAAAGTTATCGCCTACCACAGAGCCGTTTTCCAGCCGGTAGTGCTTGACAAAATTCAGCCGCTTGGTCTCCATGGAGCCCACCGCAAAGGTGGCAGGCTTTCTGTCTGCCAGGGCTGCCACTGCCGCCTTGGCAGACTGTTCCTGCAGAAGCTTGCGGTAGTTGACAATGGCCGGGAAGAAGGTCATATAGAGATCGGGAGTGGAATGGGTATGGGTGGCGCTGATGAGGATCCTGTCGCCGGGGATCCCGGTAGCCTCTGTCATGGCATCGCGCAGTTCCCGGATGACCTCCTCCTGGGGGCGCTGATGGTCAATGGAGCAGACCAGGGCGGTGCTTCCCTCCCAGTCAGTCAGGGCAATGCAGGAAAAATACAGTTCGTCCATCACACGGGCGGAGATACGGTTCTTACCGGAGCCGAAGCCACTGAGGGGGCAGGGTTCCTTCGGGGAGATATTGGTCCGGGCATAGCCCAGAAAAAATTCCTGATTCATTTTCGGAGTCCTCCTCATTCAGCCGCATTCGCGTGGAACTTATTCAGGGTTTCCAGCCAGGTATCCATCATCCCCTCAGCGGTCGTGCCTACTTCAAAACGACCGTAGTCACTTTCGTAGGAGGCATACTGGGCGCAGGGACCGTAGGGGAAGTATTTCCAGTCACCGTTGGCAAAGCCCACAGTATAGGTCATATCAAAAGGCGAAGCTTCCTCCATCTCTATGCTCATCAGGTCAAAGAGCTCACCGGGGGCAGAGAAGAAGCCAACCGTATCGCCGATGGAGAACACGTCCAGTTCGATCTGCTGGGTCTGGGGCAATTGTGCTTTCAGGATAATGGCGCTGGCATGGTAATAGGAGCTGATGCCGTAGGGACGACCGTAGGCATTGGTGAGGGTGTGATTCCGGTTATTGTCCTTCCAGTACTGCTGTACCAGCTTGGCATAGGGGATCAGGGCATCACCGCTGTGGTCCACCTTGGCCTCAAACAGGATCTTTTCCGACTGGATCCGACCGGTTTCCTTTTCCTGCATATCCTCCCGGATGCAGGCCACTGCCACCTGAGCCAGGCGGTAGCCGTATTCCACATGGTTCTCTTCTGTGCCAAAGTTTTCATTGCTCAGACGGCTTCTGGGGTTGATGTTGCCGCAAGCGCCCTGCATGAAGGCGAAGTGGCAGTCCAGCTCCGTCTCCACCGCGTCCCGCATAGGTCCAATAAAGTCCGAGGACAGATTCAGCTCACTGCTGCCGCCGGTCAATGTGGGGTGACTGCGGAAATTGGAGATGACGATGTCCTTTCCACCTTCACGCTTGAATTGGAGCATGTGCATGGCGTTATAAGCCTCTGTAACATGGTGGGTGGTATCATCGATCACACTGACACCGAAGTTATCGCCGAAGTATTGCACCTGTCCATTCTCATCAGTATGCTGATAGTGCTTGACGAAATTCAGGCCTTCCGCGTCCCTGGAGCCAACATACATGGTCGCCGGCAGGCTGTCGGCAATGGCCGCCTGGGCCGCCTGGGCAAACCGCTGGGTCAAAAGGTTCTTATACCGCTGGATACCCTCATGGGTATCGTAGGTCAGGTCCGGAATGGAGTGGGTATGGGAGCAGGAGATGGTGATATTCTCTCCGGGGATCCCGGTGGCATCGGTAACGCTTACCCGCAGCAGCTCTATGAGAACATCCTCAATGCGCTGCAGATCCACCAGCATCAGAAGATATGTATTGTCCTGCTCATCGGTCATGGCGATGCAGGTCACATAGGTATCGTCCAGAACATCGTTCATCACACGGGTGGAAGAAGTACCGAAGCCGCCCAGGGGCAGATTCTCCTCCGGGGTAATGATGGCCCGTCCAAAGCCCACCCGGAATCCCTCACCTTTTACCGTGAGAGTGTCTTCTGTGGTAGGTACCGCCGTGGTTTCCGGAATCTGCTGATCTCCGCCGCCGCAGGCAAACAGACCAAACAGCAGCACCGCGCACAGCAGCATAGTCAAAAGTCTTTTCATAGAACGACTCCTTTCAGGGATTCTTTTTCTTCTATATCATACATCAAAACCCACCGCAAACAAATAGCAGATTTTCTCTCCTGTATTGCATTTTTTCCCTGTCTATGGTATGATGACGAAAAAGGAGGTGGTTGCCATGTCTGCACAAGTTATCCTGTATCAGGCCCCGGATCTGCGCCTTGCCTACGCCATGTATTCCACGCCCGATTTGGCCGGCGCAAACCGTCCTACCCTGCACACCCATCCCCTTTTATGCGAGATCCTCTGTATCTTCCGCGGAAAGGGCACCTTCCACGTGGCAGGTACCAGCTACCCCATTGCCGACAACAGCTTTATCATCACCCGTCCGGGAGAATCCCACTATACCGAGCTGGACCCCTCTGCCCCCTACGAACGGGCTGTGATCTACTTCTCCCCGGCCCTTTTGGACAGCATCGATCCGGAGCGAGTCCTTTTGAAACCCTTTTTTGACCGGGAAAGCGGTTTGCGCAATCACTACCTCCCCGAAGGAAAAGACTCCGTAAACCAAATCCGTAAAATGCTGGACCAGCCTCAGCGGCTGAATATCCTCTTGGGAATGATCCATATACTGCAGGAATTGAACCGGCTGTTCCTCGCAGAAGAACACAAGCCAGTCAGTCAGACCCTGGAGCAGCGCATCGTCCGCTATATCAATGAGCATCCCCAGGAGCAGTATACCACAGAATCCCTATGCGCTCAGTTCAATATCAGCCGTGCGCCCCTATATCGCAGATTCAAAAAGGCCACCGGCGCCTCCGTGGGGGAATATATCAATTCCCGCCGGGTCCTTATGGCCCAGCAATTGCTTTTGGAAGGGCAAAAGCCCATGGATGTATGCTATCAATGCGGCTTCCAGGATTACTCCACCTTTTACCGGGCCTACCGAAAATATGTGGGACACAGTCCCAGTGCGGAAGCTTAACCATGTGAAATAAAGAGGCCCTCTCATTCCGGACATTTCCCATGAGACAGCCTCTGTTTTCTTATTCGAGATAGGGATCGGGGGAGTTTCGGTACTGGGTCGGGGTAAGACCTGTTTTTTTCTTAAAAATGTACATAAACGTCACTTCATTGGCATAGCCGGCCATCCGCGAAATGGCGGCAACTGTGTTACGCGTATTGGTAAGCAGCCATTTGCTGTATTGTATACGGCTTTCCGTAATATCGCTTTTGATACTGTTTCCAAAAAGCTGTTTGTACTTATGCTGCAGGTAGGAAGGGCTGATCGACATGGATTGGCAAATGCTGTCAATAGACCAGTCATTTTGCGGATTGGAATAGATATTGTTTTTTAACACTGCCAGCTTTTCTGACAGTTTGGAGCTGATGACCTGCTTTTGGAAGCAATAGTCCGATAGCTTTAAAAACAGCAATCGCAGAAGCAATATCATGGATTCCTCTGCCGTAGGGCTACCGGACTGCTTTTCGATAAAGAGCAGCTTCACAAGACGGGATAACGCATACACATCCTGATGCTCCATGATCGTATCGAATTGCACCCCAATTCTCTCCAAAAACGCAAAATCCTCCTGGTCCAGATCAAACCGGACCCAGTCGTTTACAAATTCCGTGTTGTGGGCGTAAAAAAACTGCGGCGTTTCCTTTCGGTACAATATAACGCTGTTTCCTTTAGTATAATGCATCTCACCGTTCAGAAGGATGCGGGCAGGAGAACGCAGGATCATCAAAATATGACCCACGCTTCCAAACGGTCTTTCTGCCATATAGCTGGCTTCGTGCCGGTAGTCATATCCGCAGTTTGAAACTTTCATATTTTACCCTCCAAAAAGCAGAAAACTTTAGTAAAAAGTATTATATATTATTGAAGTAGTATTGTCAATATTGTATACTATTATGGAGGAATTTTTAATTATCATAGGCGGAATTGTATAGTATTTCTGTCTGTGGCCGCATTTTTTACGCTGTAACTACTCAGGCAAACAAAAAAGGAGGAACATACAATGAAGCACATCGCAAACCGTTTTCTCGCCCTACTGCTGACCGTAGCAATGGTACTGCCTATGTTGGTCTTTCCCATGCCGGTCAATGCGGTGGAAACCGTCACGCCGGACCCTGTGACCGGTGTAATGAGTTGGGATTTTTCCGATGAATCTCAGCTTTCCGATTTTACACTGTATCAGTCAGGAACCAGCTGCTATACCCTGCAGGACGGGGTACTGCGTCCTACCGGGGATGACGGTGAAATGAAGGCAATGATCAACGCCGATCTGCAGGATATCACCTATCTGTCCGTGGACATCATCCCGGGCAATACTGTGGTAAACTCCGGCGTATACGTGGGCGCGTCCAATGCGGGCAATACCGCGGGCCAGATCGATGCTTTGGCAATTTTGGTAGAGTCCATGTGCTCCGGCTGGCCGGATGCGCCGAACCGCATTGATATCGTAACCGGAAGCTTTGCTCCCTGGAAGGAAACGGGCCGTGTTCTTTCCGAAACCGGCAATGGCAATGCGCTGTATAAAAACGGTGAAAAGAAGCCGGTAAATTTACGCCTGGACTTTGGCTCTGACAATATCATGATCACCCTGTCCCTGGTGGAGGATCCTTCTAAAAATACCCAAACAGTCTATTACTGCGATCCTCAGCAGATGCAGGGACAGATCGGTCTGCGCTCTCAGTTCAGTGATGTGGGCTTTGATAATCTGCAGATCAAGCTGGATCCGAAGCCCGCAGCCAGCCTTAAGCAAGGACTTACCTTCACCGGTGCCAATTCCCCTCTGGTGCAGACCGACACCCCCATCACGCAGATTCCCAATACCGTGGAAATGTGGATCAGGCTGGATCCCCGTATCGAAGAAGGACAGGCTAAGTACCGGCGGCCGCTGATCAGCAGTGTCCACCCGGATGGCAGCGGCTCTACCACTGTCGGTGACTTTGCGTTGTATGCAGGTCTCAACGGCAACCTTTGGTGGTACGAAGTGACCGAAGACAGTGTTGCCGATGCTGAGAGCCAGGATACAACCTATGAGCAAGGCCGTCTGAGCAAACTGGATCACTGTGACGGAGAATGGATGCATGTGGCAGTCACCCGTACACAGGGAAAGGTTATCCTCTATATCAATGGTGAGGAGATTGGTCAGTTTGAGAGCACCGTAATTGGTGCAGACGCCACGCCCACACACCCCATCACTTTCGGTTACAGTTCCCTGGCATCCGGCACTACCCGGAATAATCTGGACGGTGCCATCGGAGATGTGCGCCTTTGGAGTACCACCAGAACCCAGGCAGAAATCTGCGCAAATATGAATAAGGATCTAGTTGGCAACGAAGAAGGTCTGATGCACTACTGGACCTTTGACGAGCAAGCCGGTACCGTGTTCAACGACTCTGTTGCCAACGGTATCAACGGCACAATCGTCACGCAGACCTACGATTTTAACCACGAACCCGGCTTGGCATTCAGCGGCATCAACAAGGCTGTCGCAGTCGTCGACCAGCCTGTAGATCATATTCCCCAGGCACTGGAATTCTGGGTCAAGATCGACCCGAATACTGCGGCAGACCAGGAGACCCTGATTGCCGCATACAGCGGACAGACCCAGGCCAAGGCCAAATCCGGTGACTGGTATTTGGGTACCACCGGCGCAGGTGCTTTGCGCTGGGTAGAAAAGAACGCCAACGGTCAGTCCGGTCAGATGAACGGCACGAAGAAGATTCGTACCGGCGAATGGACCCATATCGCCGTGGTGCGCTACGAAGGCGATATTAAATTCTTCATTAACGGTGTGGAAGATACCATTTCCAAAGCTTCCGGTGTGAAGTATATCACCCTGAATAAGGAAAAAACCGCGTCCTCCACCTGCCCGACTTTGGGCTACTGTGTCTATAACACTGGCAGCTACACCAACTATCTGGACGGCGCGATCAAGGATGTCCGCATTTGGGATACGGACAGAACCCAGGCGCAGATCGCAGCGGATATGAATAAAACCCTGACCGGCACTGAAGAGGGTCTGTTGCACTACTGGAAGCTGGACGAAGCCAGTGGCACCACCTTTGCCGACGCAACCGCCAATGGCATCGGCGGCACGGTTACTGGCGATACCACCTACTGGCTCAAGGGCGTAGGTTTGGAACTGCCCGGCATCAATCTGCCCCTGGCAACCGCCAACGAGCCGGTTGCTACACTCCCTAAAACTGTGGAAATGTGGGTACGACTGGACAGCGAATCCAAAGCAAAGGCCCATCCGTTGATCAGTGCCTATAACGCCACGACTCAGGCAGCAGGTGCAGGCGATTGGCAGCTGGATGTCAGCGGTGGTGTGCTGCGTTGGGTAGATATGACCTCCCTGGGCAAATCCGGCCAGCTCAAGAGCACCGGCAAGCTTCCCATGGATAAATATGTTCATGTGGCAGTGACCCGCGAAAATGGATCTGTAAAATTCTATATCAACGGCCTGCTGGATTCCACTGTAGCCTATTCTATGTATGAAGACATCACACCTTCTTACACAGTTCCCATTTTGGGTTACAGTATTTTCGCCAGCTCCGCCACAAGCCAGGTCTATTTGGACGGCGCATTGAAGGATATCCGGGTTTGGAATGTAACCCGAACTGCCGATGAGATCGCTGCCGGCATGAATACCACCCTGACCGGAAACGAAACCGGCCTCATGCACTACTGGAAACTGGACGAAACCGAAGGAACGGTGTTTGCAGATTCCGCATCTGCCGGACATGACGGCACACCTACGGTTTACTGGTCCACCATGATCAGCGACCCCGTGGAAGAGTCGTACACCAACGACGGCTTTAACTTCTATGCGGGCAAGAAGTGGGAGTCCACCAAAAAGCTGGAGCAGGGCATTGCATCCGTGGATGCATGGGTGAAAGTGCCGAAGGGCACAGCAGATGACAAACGTCTGACCATCATTTCCGGCTGGCCCTATTCCAACTTCACCATGGATATTTATACCAAGGGCAGACCCCGTTTGTATTATACCAACGCCGACGGTGTAGGTACCCATTACATTGCCCCCGTGGATGTCAGAACCAATGAATGGACCCATATTGCGTGGACCCTCGACAGCACCACCGGCATCATTACCTGCTATGTCAACGGTGAAGCGGTATATACCAACAATAACATCGGCGGTTATGTGAAGGTAACCACTATGTATGTTGGTCGGGACGACCGCTCCGGCTGGCAGTATCCCTTCATCGGTGAGGTGGCGGATGTCCGTGTCTGGAGCAAAACGCTGTCTGCTGAGCAGGTGCAATATAGTATGCACACCCAACTGACCCAAGCAGATGGATTGATCTTGAATCTTCCTCTGGATGAGGCGGCAGACGCTAAGACCCTGCACGATGTATCCGGAAACGAGAATCACGTGGAGGTATGGGAACGGGTGATCACTTGGCTGGACGTAGAAAAGCAGCCTTCTGACTATTCCTTCGTGATCCTTCCCGACCAGCAGATCCTGACCCATTATTATCCGGAAAAGCTGAACAATATGTATCAGTGGGTCGCGGATCATATTGAAGAAGAGAACATTCAGGCCGTGATCAACGTGGGCGATATTACCGACGATAACAGTATCCTCCACTGGGAACGGGCAAAAACCGCTTACAATATTATTGACGGCAAAGTACCCTTTATCCCCGTAGCGGGCAATCACGATTACGACACCTCCAAAACGTATCGTGACCTGACCAACATGAACCAGTACTTCCCCGTGAGCCTGATGGAAAACCAGGGGACCCAGAGCGGCTTCTATTCCCGTGATATGGGATTGCCCGACGATAGCGCAAACCACTGGCAGGCATTTGAGGTCTGCGGCAACAAGTACATCGTGGTTGCCCTGGAGTTTGGTCCCCGCGATTCCGTTTTGGCATGGGCCAACGACGTGATCGCTTCTCACCCCGATCACCAGGCCATTATCGTGACCCACGGCTATATCACCCATGACGGCACATGGCTCGACGGCACCGATGCCCACGTTCCCTCCGGCTACGGTTTTACCAAGGGCGAAGCAGAACCTGCTAACAACGCTGACGCTGTGTGGGAGAAGCTGGTAAGCAAGCAGCCTAATATTATCATGGTTCTGTCCGGTCATATCCTCAAGAGTGATAATGTTGTATCCCGTGTGGATGTGGGCGATCACGGAAACGAAGTGATCCAGTTCCTGATCGACGGACAGAATCTGGACGGTATTTATGGCGGCTTCGGTCTGGTAGCCATGATGAACTTCCGTGACGATGGGCAGACCGTAGAGTTTACCTATTATGCCACGGATAAAGGCAAGTACATGAATGAGGAAAACCAGTTCACCTTCACCCTGCCCGCACAGGAAATGGAGCCTGCCGCGCAGGTAGCGGGACAGCCCTATACCACCGTTACCGCCGCCCTGAAGGCTGCTAACGGTCAGATCGTTCAGATCCTGAAATCCACCGATGAGGCCATTACCGTCACCGCCGACGCAACCATCGACCTGGCAGGTCATACCCTGAGCAATGTTACTGTCAGCGAAGGCGCGACTCTCTACGGCATGGACACCACCACCGACGATTATGACTGCACCGATGGCTACGGCAAGATCACCAGCCTGACCGGAAACTTCGCTTTGCATCATCAGACTGTGGTAGACGGCAATCCCCAGCGCTACCTGGCTGTGACGGAGGAAGACGGCATTTCCTTCCACCGCTTCTATTTGGGTATTCGCTGTATAACCCTCAGACCCGGTGCGGTTGGCTTCGGCTATAAGGCCATCTTCGGCGGTGATGAAAAGGTGCAAGCATCCCTGGCAAAAGAAAACGCCTTCGGTTATAATCTCTGGATCACGGAGGATAAGGT
>SVLB01000062.1 GCA_015068135.1 Oscillospiraceae bacterium
TATTACTTTCCAAAAATCGCCGGGTGGATTTTAGTGAAGAGTGAATAGGTAATAGTGAAGAAGTAAAAATCGCCAATCTTCTGTCGAAGATCGGCGATTTTTGGTGGGGGATGGTGGATTCGAACCACCGAAGGCATAGCCAGCAGATTTACAGTCTGTCCCCTTTGGCCACTCGGGAAATCCCCCATATTCATTTCTGTCTGTATGGAGCCGGTAGACGGACTCGATTAATCAAGGAGCGGCTCGGTCTAGCCCTCGCCGGCAACGCTCGTCCGCGTTGCATATAATCCTTCGAGTCCCTTTGTCAATCCCGCTCTGATTGGAGCCGGTAGACGGACTCGAACCCCCGACCTACTGATTACAAATCAGTTGCTCTACCAACTGAGCTATACCGGCGGCTCAAACAGAACACGCTTATTATAGCGAGCAGGTAAGGTTTTGTCAAGCACTTTTTTCTTTTTTCGGAAAAAACTTTTCATCCGTTTTCCACAGTTCAAAGTATGTTCATTTTTCTAACTTTTTTGCTTTACATAAGGGAGAACCTATGTTATAGTATAAGATGCAATTACAAAAATCGACGTACTGTACTATGAGGTAGCCTGTGAAGAAAATCAACTGGAAAAAACTGCTGAACGTGGTCTTTTTGATTGCAGTGTTCAGTGTTACCATGCTGATCGTGTTTGACGGCGAGGACTTTGGGCAGGTTCTTGACTACATTCAGACTGCATCGTTTATTTATGTGATCCCCAGTATCCTTTGCGTGTTCTTGTTCATTATGGGTGAGGGCGTGATCATTTGGTACTTGTTCCGAAAACTGGGTGTGAGTGCTTCCTTTTACCGCTGCTGTCTGTATTCCGGCATTGGATACTTTTACAGCAGCATTACTCCCTCCGCCTCCGGCGGACAGCCCCTGCAGATCGTTGCCATGCGCAAAGACCGGATCCCGGTTGCTATGTCTTTGAGTGTTTTGGGCATTATCGCTATTACTTATAAGGTAGTGCTTGTGGTTTTGGGCGCGGTGATTCTGATCCTCCAGCCTGTATCGGTCATGTCCTTTTTGGAGCCGGTCATGTTCCTGGTATACCTGGGAATGGGGCTGAATGTGGTGACTATCATTTCGCTGCTCCTTTTGGTGTTCCGCCCTAACATTGTGCGGCGATTCCTCCATTGGGTGATCCGCATCGTCCACAAGATCCGTCCCTTCCGAAACCTGCAAAGACAGCACGACCGGATCGAAAATCTGGCGGTGCAGTATCAGGGCGCTGCGGATTTTTTTCGATCCCATAAGGGCGTGATCGCGAAGGTGATCCTGATCAATGCGCTGCAGCGATTTTCCCTGCTGGTTGTAACCTGGCTGACCTATTGTTCCTTTTCGCTGGAGGGGAGTACCTTCCCACAGATCACCTCCCTGCAGGGCATGATCCATTTGTCTGCGGATATGATGCCTCTGCCCGGTGGCATGGGAATCAGCGAGACCATGTTCCTGGATATTTTCCGTCCGATTTTCGGTGACGATTTGGTGCTGCCCGGTATGGTTATCAGCCGCGGGATCAGCTTTTATGCCCAGGTGCTGATCAGCGCCCTTATGACGATCGTTGCGTCCTTTACTACAAAAGAAAGAAGAGGCAGAAAGAAAAAATGAAAAAGAAAAAACTGCTCCGTTTTATTGGCTTCTACGATTATACGGTGTATCTGACCTATCTGAGCCTGATCTCCTCTGTGTTCGGCCTGACCCTGGCGATCAACAAGGAGGATTACAAGATGGCGATTTTCTGCCTGGCCTTTTCCGGCATTTGCGATGCCTTTGACGGCCGTGTGGCCCGTACCAAGAAGGACCGGACAGAGGATCAGAAGAATTTCGGCATTCAGCTGGACAGCCTGTGTGACGTGATCTGCTTTGGCGCGTTCCCCGGTCTGCTCTGCTATTTGCTGGGTGTCCGCGGCTGGCTGGGTCTTGCGATTGTGTTCTTCTACTGCACCTGCGCTGTGATCCGTTTGGCGTTCTTCAATGTGCTGGAAGCCAAGCGTCAGAAGGAAGAGGGCGGCGGCAACAAAACCTACCGGGGTCTGCCGGTCACCTCCATTTCCTTCATCCTGCCGCTGGTATTCTGGCTGCAGTTTTTGATGTCCGATATCGCGTTTAAGGTGGTTCTGCATATTGTGCTTGCAGTGGTGGGCTTCCTGTTCATCTATGATTTCCGGCTTCGCAAGCCCAGCCTGAAGGGCCTTTTGATCATCATCGGTGCGGTATGCGTTACTGTGGGTGTGATCTTTGCCTACACCAAGTTCAAGGTACCGGCTCCTGAGGATAAATCCGATATTTTTGAGCAGATCGTTGCATCCGAAGAAGAAACTACCGGGGAAGTGACAGGTGATCCTGCTTGAAGCTGAAACTCCGTGACGGCACAGTTCTGGAAGGTGCCGACGGGCAGGATCGGATCCTGTCCAAGCTCTACGGCACCTGCCTGGGCAGAGCCATGCTCAAGCCCCTGACGGCTCCCACGATCTCCAAGCTGGCTGGCAGCTTCCTTTCTACCAAAGCCTCCTGCTTTTTGATCGCGCCCTTTATCAAGAGCAATCATATTGACATGAGTCAATATGAGAATGTGGAATATGACAGCTATAATACCTTCTTCTCCCGGAAGGTCAGGGAGGAAGTACGGCCCATCGATCCGGATCCTAAGCATCTGATCAGCCCTGCTGACAGCAAGCTGACGGTTCTTCCCATCACCGGGGATCTGCGCTTTACCTTGAAGCATACGGAGTATTCCGTGGCATCCCTTTTGAAAAATGATAAGCTTGCTGCCCGGTATGCCGGGGGCTATGCTATGATCTTCCGGCTGAGTGTGGACGATTACCACCGTTATCATTATGTGGCAGACGGCTTCCAAAGCTGCCACTTCCGGATTCCGGGAGCCCTGCACACGGTCAACCCCATTGCCAACGACTATTTTCCCATCTATAAGGAAAATACCCGGGAGTATTCTATTCTCCATACCAAGGAATTTGGCAATATCCTGATGATGGAAGTGGGTGCCCTGATGGTAGGTAAGATCGTCAACCATCACAACAAATGCCATGTAAAGCGTGGTCAGGAAAAGGGCTACTTCCAGTTCGGCGGTTCCACTGTGGTGCTGCTTTTTAAGAAGGACACCGTGATCCCCGATGCCGACCTTCTGGAAAACACTGCCCAGGGCTACGAAACGGTAGTCAAAATGGGCGAAAAGGTGGGCATTGCAAAGCAATAATCATTGGGCTCAGGCAATTTGCCTGAGCCCAATCTGTTTATGCTCCAATTACGATATACAGTTGTTCCAGACAGCCCAGGGCGGTATCGATACAGATGCCATCCTGGGTCTTTTTGCAGGGTAGGGGCTGAAGCATTCCCTGCTGATCCAAAAATTGGAACCGGGTGGCATGTTTCCACTGTTCGGGAAGATGGATGGAGATACCCTCCTGGGGATCTTCGCTGAGATTGCTCAGGGTCAGAAGGCCTATAAAGCCGCTTTTTTCGGGATCCACCGCTTCGTTCATGATGGTATAGACACAGGCCGCATCCTTGACAAAGGCCACGCAGTCGTTACACCATACCGTAAGCTGTTGAATCAACCGCTGACGGCGGTAGTTAAACAGATTGTGGGAGAGATTGTTTTCCAATGAAGTACCCATGACCACCACTTTGCCGCCCAGTTTGTTTTCAAACCGGGTCATAGCGGGGCAGATCTCGTTCATTTGGAAATCCACAGCCCTGGTTACCACCTGGCAATGGGGGTCGGTTACCGTCATTTTGAAAAGCTTTCCGTTTTTGCCAACGGCATACATGTGGGAGCTGGGCATATTCTGTCCTTTTCCGGGGGTGCGGAATTCCGGTTCGATCACCTCACGGGCGCCCAGGTCGAAGCCGTAGCGGCCTTCTGCCACATCTTCACCCAAAGATACTCCCAGGTATTCCCCGTAGCCACGGGCAACCAGCTCTTTGGCGGCAGAGCCGTCCAAAAACAGTCCTCTGGCAAGACGATCCATGATGGAATCATGATCGGCATATTTCGCCTGACGGACATCCCAGAAGGCAATGGGGGCATCCGTGGAGGTGTAAGGAATGCCGAAATGGGAAACGCTCCGGACCCAAAGGGGGGTGGCCTCTCCGCTGTCAATGGGGTTATAGAAGGGGTCATAGCAGATCTGCACACCCCGAAGCTGACAATCCATTACCAAATTATGGAGGGCGTTCAGCCGGTCCCGCTCCCGGGCGAACATCAAAGCATATACCGGCTCCTCTGTGGGGTCATCCAAAAGCTGTTGGGTCTGGAAGGTGGAGCCGTGGAAGCCGTAGGAATAGACGGCGGCAAAGACGGTACGCATTTGGGCAGCGGAGGAGTAGAACCTGGTGTGAGGGTAGGTATCGGTCTCGTGATAATACCGGAAGGGCTGCGGGGTATGCTCCTTGGTATAAAGGGGATGATACAAAAAGGCAGGAATGTTCTTGGAGTGAATGCCGCAGTATTGGACACCGCAGAGTCTTGAGAAGGGGATATGCCTGGGACCTGCCATAGCCCGGCAGATGGCCTCTGTGCAGAAGCCCTCCATATCAGAACTGCCGGCCTGCATACAGCCAATGGGGATCTCCGGAGAATCCACATCCACAGCCTGACGGATCGCCTTGGCAAGTTCTACGAGCGCGTCCTTTTGGGTTTCCTGCCAGCGGCGGCGCAGAGCCAAAGCTTCGGGATCTGTTTGCTTCAAAATACGGACCAATGCTTCCCGGGAGTATGCAACTCCCTCACGACGGGAGAATTCCTCCAAATGGTGATGACAGAAGCAACCGAATTTTCCGGCAGATGCTACCATGGAATAATCGTCCTCGGTAATAATAAAGGCAGGCTTTGCGATCCGGGCAAAGAGGGCGATGTCCTGGGCAAAGCGATTTCGGTAGGTAGGATCCAGGGGGCAGGCGCTGAACGGGGCTTCGCTTCCGTCAGACTTGACCATATTGGTAAAGCTTTCGTCAGAGCCGGATTTTACGGTCAGTGTGATCCACCAGCCGCATTCAATGCCCTCCGGTGCCAGCTCTTGAATAATATCCCGGGAAAGCTCCGCAAGCTTTACAAAATGCTCTGTGGGAGGATATCCCTTACTGCGCCAGCCACCGCAGGGGCCGGAAAGGGCATAACGGGTAAAGCCGGAGCGGCGGTATTCTGTGCGAATACACTCCAAAATCGTTTCCTTGGTGGGCCAGTCCAGTTCAATGGCGATGGGAATAATCACATCCAGTTTGGATTGCATAAGGATCACCTCCCGGTCATTATATCATAGATTTCAAAGGAATGGTGTACAAAATGTCGCAAAAAAGAAGGGTAATTTGAAAGAAGGTCATCATTGACATAGAGCTAACCATTCGGTAAAATGTTTAAGTGAGGAGCGAATGGATATGGATTTTATGGAAATTGCCAATGCACGGCAATCCTGCCGCAGCTATGACCCGGAGCGGTCTGTGGAAAAGGAGAAGCTTGAGGCTATTTTGCAGGCAGCCCGGCTGGCACCCTCAGCCTGCAACGGACAGCCCTATCATTTTACCGTGTGCACCGGGGAGCTTGCCAAGGAGGTCGCCGCCTGCACCCGGGGCTTTGGCATGAATAAATTTGCTGCGGAAGCACCGGTGATCATTATTATTTCCGAGCGGCCCTATGTGCGCACAGCGGCCCTGGGCGCAAAGCTTCGGGGCATTGACTACCGGTCCATTGATATTGGCATCGCGGCGGCCTATCTGACCGCGGAGGCAGCGGTGCAGGGGCTGGGAACCTGCATTTTGGGATGGCTGAACCGGAAAAAGCTGAAGGGAATCTGCAATTTGGATTCCGATGCCCATTTGGCCATCACTGTAGGCTATCCCGGACCCAAGGACAAGCCCAGAAAAAAGATCCGTAAGGATCTGGAAGAACTGGTGACTTGGCTTGACAAATAATACGTGAAATATTACAATAATCCTATTCTTAATTTGAGGTGATTCCCCATGGATCAGAAACTTCGTACCGAAACACTGTGCATCCAGGCCGGTTACAGCCCTGCAAGCGGCGAGCCCCGGCAGCTTCCCATTATTCAGAGTACTACCTTTAAGTATGCCACCTCTGAGGATATGGGCAAGCTTTTTGACCTGGAGGCTTCCGGATATTTCTATTCCCGTCTGCAAAACCCCACCTGCGATATGGTAGCAGCCAAGATCGCTGCCCTGGAGGGTGGCACAGCGGCCATGCTCACCGGCTCCGGTCAGGCCGCCAGCTTCTATGCCCTGTTTAATATTGCCTCCTGCGGTGACCATATTGTTGCCAGTACGGCTATTTACGGCGGCACCTTTAACCTGCTCAGCGTGACCATGAAGCGTATGGGCATTGAGACCACCTTCGTGGATCCCGATGCCTCCGAGGAAGAGCTTTCTGCCGCCTTCCGCCCCAATACCAAGGCCATGTTCGGCGAGACCATTGCCAACCCTGCCCTGACGGTGCTGGATATTGAGAAGTTTGCAAGAGTTGCCCATGCCCATGGAGTACCCCTGATCGTGGACAATACCTTTGCGACCCCCGTCAACTGCCGTCCCATTGAATGGGGTGCGGATATCGTCACCCATTCCACCACCAAGTATATGGACGGTCACGGCGTTGCGGTGGGCGGCTGTATCGTGGACTCCGGCAAGTTCGACTGGACCAAGTACCCCGAGAAGTTTGCCGGTCTGTGTACCCCTGATGAGAGCTATCACGGAGTCACCTATACGGAGCGCTTTGGCCTGGAGGGGGCGTTTATTACCAAATGTACCGCCCAGCTGATGCGTGACCTGGGCTCCATCCAGTCTCCTCAGAGCGCGTTCTACCTGAACCTGGGGCTGGAAAGCCTGCCCTTCCGGATGCGCCAGCACTGCGCCAACGGTCAGGCCATTGCCGAGTATCTGCAGAGCAACGAGAAGGTTGCCTGGGTCAAGTACTGCGGGCTGAAGGGCGACAAGTATTATGACCTGGCACAGAAATACCTGCCCAACGGCTCCTGCGGTGTTATTTCCTTTGGCCTGAAGGGTGGCCGCAAGGCGGCAGAGGTGTTTATGAAGCATCTGAAGCTGGGCGCTATCGAGACCCATGTTGCCGACTCCCGTACCTGCTGCCTGCATCCTGCCTCCGCTACCCATCGGCAGATGACCGATGAGCAGCTGGATGCCGCCGGTGTTGGTGCGGACCTGATCCGCCTGAGCTGCGGCCTGGAAAATGCCCAGGATCTGATCGCTGACCTGGACCAGGCCATTGCTAAGGTATAACCAATACATGCAATAGAGAAAAGGAGAACAGCATGGATTATAAAAAACTGCAGAACGGCTCCGATATCCGGGGCGTAGCCCTGGAGGGCATCGAAGGTCAGCATGTGAATCTGACGGAAACCGTTTGTAAGGATATCGGCAGAGGCTTCGCTCTGTGGCTGAAGGATACCCTGGGTAAGGATACCCTCCGGGTAGCGGTCGGCAGAGATTCCCGTCTATCCGGTCCGCAGCTGTGCGGCTGGATCTGCCAGGCTATGGTGGAGCAGGGTCTGCAGGTCACAGACTTTGGCATGGCCAGTACCCCTGCCATGTTCATGGCTACGGTCACTGAGGGCTACCGCTTTGACGGTACAGTGATGATCACCGCCAGCCATCTGCCCTTCAACCGCAACGGCTTCAAATTCTTTACGGAAAAGGGCGGCCTGGAAAAAGAGGATATCAAGAAG
>SVLB01000019.1 GCA_015068135.1 Oscillospiraceae bacterium
CCCCTCCGGGGTGTCAAATTATAAAACAACGCGTTTTGTGCGGATCCGTTCCTTTTAGCCAACACATTTTTACGGTAATATCTTGAATTGGAGGAGGAGCTATGGTCTTTTCCAGCATTCCTTTTTTATATTTCTTTTTGCCTGCGGTACTGATCGCCTATTTTTTAGTGCCCCGGGCCTTTAAGAATACGGTGCTTCTGCTGTTTTCCCTGGTTTTTTATGCTTGGGGCGAGCCGAAACTGGTATTTTTAATGATCTTTACCATTGCGGTGTTCTATTTCTGCGGCCTGGGTATGGGACCCAGTGCTTCCCAAAAACAAAAAAAGGCTATGCTCATTGTGTCCATCGTGGTGAGCATTGGCCTTTTGGCACTGTTTAAGTATGCGGATTTCTTCGTGGATTCCTTTAACAAGGTCACGGGACTGAGTGTGCCCCTTTTGCGGCTGGCTCTTCCCGTGGGCATCAGCTTCTATACCTTCCAGTGTCTGAGCTATACCATCGATGTGTATCGGGGCAATGTCCAGGTTCAGAAAAATCCTATTTCCTTTGGCGCCTATGTAGTACTGTTTCCCCAGCTGATCGCCGGCCCCATTGTGCGCTACATCGATGTGGCACGGGAACTGGACAGCCGCACCCACAGCTGGGAAAATGTGGCTTTGGGTATGCGGCGGTTTGTAGTCGGCTTGGCAAAGAAGATCATCATTGCGGATAATTTTGCTCTGCTTATGGAGATCTTCCGGGATTCCCAGGAACAGTCCGTTCTGTTTTACTGGATGTATGCCATTGCCTTTACCATGAATATCTACTTCGATTTCTCCGCCTACTCGGATATGGCCATCGGATTGGGGCGGGTATTTGGGTTCCGGTTTATTGAGAACTTTAACTATCCGTATCTTTCCAAGAGTGTTGCCGAATTCTGGCGCCGCTGGCATATGAGCTTGGGCAGCTGGTTCCGGGACTATATCTATATCCCCCTGGGCGGCAACCGGGTCAGCCGGGGCCGTTGGATCTTCAACACCCTGACGGTTTGGCTGCTCACCGGCCTTTGGCACGGTGCGGCATGGAATTTTGTCCTGTGGGGCCTTTTGTATGCGGCTATGCTGCTTTTGGAAAAGTTTGTTCCGGCACTGCAGAAGCTGCCCGATGTGTTGCGGCATTTTTATGTGATGCTGGTGGTGGTTTTGGGCTTCGTGCTGTTCAACGCAACGGATTTTGCTCAGCTGGGGACAGATCTGAAGGGTCTGTTTGGCCTGGGCGGACTGCCCGTCAGCACAGCGGCTACCTGGTATTACCTGCGCAGCTACGCACCGCTGTTTTTGGTAGGCATTATCGGTGTGACCCCCCTGGTGCGCAACACTTGCCGAAAGCTCGAGGACAAAAAGGCCGTCGCGATTTTGGAGCCGGTGGTGCTGATCCTGCTGCTTTTGGTCTGCACCGGCTATTTGGTGGACGGTTCTTTCAGCCCGTTCCTCTATTTCCGTTTCTAAGGAGGCTGCCATGAAAGTAAAAACCATTCGAATCATCGGCGTATGCCTTCTGCTGGCGGTTTGGCTGGGGCTTGTAGGGGCCATGTGGTTTGGCCCTTCCTCGGACTTTTCCAACGCGGAGCGCAGAGCGCTGAAGCAATTTCCCAAGCTGAATGCCCAGACCCTCCTGGATGGCTCCTTTATGCAGGAATTTGACGGCTATACCCAGGATCAGTTCCCCCTTCGGGATTCCTTCCGGAAGATCAAGTCCGTTTTTCACAATTATGTGATGAACTATAAGGATAACAACAATATCTATATTCAGGACGGCTATGCCGCAAAAATGGAGTATCCCCTCAATGAAAGCTCCCTGAACCTGGCACTGATCCGGTTCCGGGGCTATTACGACACCTTCCTGAAGAATAAGCCCATCAAGACCTATGTGGCGGTGGTGCCGGATAAGGGCTACTACCTGGCAGAGGAAAACGGCTATTTGGCCATGGACTACGAAACCCTATTTTCCAAAGTCCGGGAGAATATGCCCTGGGCAAAGTATATCGATCTGACCCAGGTGCTTTCCGTTTCCGATTACTACTACACCGATACCCACTGGCGGCAGGAAAAGATTCTCCCTGCGGCACAAACCATCGCCAAAGCCATGAATGCCTGGGTACCCCAGGAAGGGGATTATGAGCCTAAGCGGCTTGACAAGGACTTCTACGGTGTCTACTACGGTCAGGCGGCACTGCCTATGGATGCGGAGCCTATGTACTGGATGGAAAGTGATGTGCTTTCTGCCTGCAAGACCTATCTTTGCACCATCGATGAGACCACCTACAGCCCCAAACGGGAACTTCTGTACGAGGGTGTGTACGACGAGAGTAAGCTGGAGAGTCAGGACTTATATGAAACCTATTTGTCCGGCGCCCAGGCGGTTCTGCGGATCGAAAATCCCAAGGCAAAAACCGGCAAGGAGCTGGTGGTGTTCCGGGACTCCTTCGGAAGCTCCATGGTGCCGCTGCTGGTAGAAAACTACCGCACGGTAACGGTGGTGGATATGCGCTACGTCAATACCAATGTGCTGTCCCGTCTCGTGCAGTTTACCAATCAGGATGTGCTGTTCCTCTATAGCACCCTGGTTCTCAACACCGCAGGCAGCCTCCTGCAGCAGTAATTACGAAAACAAATATCCCCCAATACCGATGCCGGTATTGGGGGATATTTGATCTTCAGTGGATTATCAGATTCCGGCCAGCTTCAAAAGCTCAGGCACCTTGGCTTCCCAGCCCAGGGCCATGATGTGCAGACCCTGGCAGTAGGGACGGCACTCGCGGATGATCTGAGCGGCGATCTCCACGCCGGTGATACCGGCCTTGGCGCGCTCCTTGTCAGCAGCCAGGGCATCGATCATGTGCTGAGGCACATGGACACCGGCCACGTTGTTGTTCATAAACTTAGCCATGCCGGCGGACTTGGGAATGATCACGCCCAGCTGCACAGGCTTGCCAAACTGCTTGGCCTTCTCCATGAAGCTGATGAACTTCTCGGAATCAAATACGGCCTGCGTCTGGAAGTACTCGGCACCGGCCATGACCTTGCGCTCCATCTTGGCAAGCTGAGCGTCCAAAGAGTCGGAGCAGGGGGAGACCACAGCGCCCTTGGCAAACTTGGGAGCGGGGCCGACCAGCTCGTTACCGGCCAGATCCACACCCTTTTCCAGCTGGGAAACGGTGTGAAGCAGGGAGACGGAATCCAGGTCGAACACGGGCTTTGCGCCGGGATGGTCGCCCAGCCTGGTGTGGTCGCCGGTCAGGCACAGAATGTTGTCAATACCCAGCATGGCGGCACCCAGCAGCTCGGACTGCAGAGCGATACGGTTCCGGTCACGGCAGGTCAGCTGCAGAATGGGGGTCAGGCCGGCATTCTTCAGGGCCACGCAGGCGGGCAGACTGCCCATACGCATGACGGAGGACTGGTTGTCGGTGACATTCACGGCGGTGATGCCGGAAAGATAGGTCTTGGCCTCCTCCACGATGTGGGAGGCATCGATGCCCTTGGGAGGGCCAACTTCGGCGGTAACTACAAACTGACCGTTATCAAATAACTCAGTAATTCTCATTGCAATCTACTCCTGTCAATATTATTTCCCGGCCTCGTCCACGGCGTAATTACGCACCTGGATGGGGCACTTCAAAGCATCCAAACGACCAACCTGGGCCAAACGGCGCTGGATCCGTTCCCAGCCGCACTCCATATTGGGGTCGACCTCGCATTTGCCGTCCTTGGCACCGCCGCACTGACCGTTGATCAGGCTCTTGGAGCAGGCGGTGATGGGGCAGATGCCGCCGGTCAGGTTCAGGTAGCACTGACCGCACTGGTTGCAGTCGTGCTCCAGGGGGGTAACACCCTGGAAACCGGGGAGGGCGTATGTGTCGCAAGCGGCACATACCCGCTTGGCTTCAAACATCTCGGCAACGGTCTGCACGCCCACACCGCAGGAGAACACCAAAATCGTGTCGGCGGCTTCTATGGCGGCAGTGTGCCTGGAAAGACGCAGGGTCAGGTTTTCCACATTGCAGATGTAATCGGTGGTAAACACACCGGTCACAATGCCTTCCTGCTCCAGCTCACGAAGCAGCTGGTCGGTCTCCTGCTCGGGGAAGCGGATCTCCTTACAGCCGTGGCATACCAGGGCAAAGACCTTGCCATGGATCAGGGATTTGATAACGTCTTTATTCTTCAGTTCGGTAATCAGCATCTTACTGTAACCCCCTTACGCCGTTTTTGCCCATCTTGATCATGGAGACCAGAGGCAGCTTGGAAGAGCAGATATATTCACAGCAGCGGCATTCCATGCAGTCCATGATGTTCATGTCCTTGCAGCCCTGCCAATCCTGTTTGCCCACCAGCTTGAAGTAATGCAGAGGCTTCAGCTCCATGGGGCATACGTCCACACAGCGGCCGCACTTAATGCACTCATTGGGCTCGGTCTCGTCCTTGTCGATGGCGATGATGCCGTTGGAACCCTTCATAATGGGGGTATACAGGGTGGTCTGGGGGAAGCCCATCATGGGACCGCCGGCCTTGATCATAACATCGTCACCGGTAATACCGCCGCAAGCCTCCACAAGATCCGATGCGGAGGTACCCACCCGGACGATGAAATTCTGGGGATTGGGGATATACTTGCCGGTAACGGTGGTCACACGCTCGATCAGAGGCATGCCGGTCTTGATGGCATCGGCGATGGCTTTCACGGTGGACACGTTGCTCACGCAGGCACCCACATCCGCAGGCAGCTTGCCGCTGGGAACACTGCGGCCCATGGCCCGCTTGATGAGCATTTTTTCACCGCCCTGGGGATACTGGGTGGTGACCTCCAGTACCTCAATGCCCTCCAGATCCGCGGTCTTCTCCCGCAGAAGGGCGATGGCATCGGGCTTGTTTTCTTCGATGACGATAATGCCCTTGGGGGCGGCAACGGCCTTCATTTCGGCCTGCAGACCGAAGATAATGTCGTCGGCAAACTCCAAAAGCACTCTGTGGTCGGCAGTGAGCATGGGTTCACACTCGCAGGCGTTGATCAGCACAGCGTCAATGGGCTTGCCGGGGTTGAGCTTCACATAGGTGGGGAAGCCCGCACCGCCCATACCTACGATACCGGCATTCTTGACGATCTCGATGATCTCGGCGGGAGTCAGCTCCTCCAGGGGCTTGTTGGGCTGAATGGACTCGTCCAAAAGATCCTTGCCGTCATTTTCAATGACGATAGAAGTGCAGGTGCCGCGGGTCGCATGGGGCAGATCCTGAATGGCGATGACCTTACCGCTGACAGAGGAGTGGACGGGGGCGCTGATGAAGCCGGCGGCTTCGCCGATCTTCTGACCCATCTTCACAGTATCGCCCACGTTGACGCAGGCAGTGGCAGGGGCGCCCAGGTGCATGGACAGAGGGATCACCACGTTTTCGGGGGCGGGGAAGCGGACCAAAGCCTTATGCTCAGTGGGCTCCTTGCCTTCCACGGGATGGACACCGCCGTACCAGCCATCCAAACGCTTTTCACGGATGGTCTTGACATATTCGCTGATCACCTTAACGTTGACCTTGGACCAGTCGCGGACCTGAACAGGCTGTGCCTTCAGCTCCTCCAGACGGCCCTGGGCAGCCAACCGCTGCTGGATCTTCTCCCAGGCGCAGTCCTTGTTGGGGTCGACCTCGCACTTGCCGTTCTTGGCACCGCCGCACTGACCGTTGACCAGGCTCTTGGAGCAGTCCACGATGGGGCAGATGCCGCCGGTAATGTTCAGATAACACTGGGCGCAGGCATCGCAGGCCTTCTTGGTCAGGGCCATGCCGTGATGGCCGTTGTAGCAAATCGAGTCACAAGCGGCAAAAACGGGAAGCTTCAGCACATCGGCCACGGTCTGAATACCCAGGCCACAGCTGATGACCACCACATTTTCGGTACCCTCGGCGACCTGCTCCGACAGAAGCTTGGCGGTCAGGGTCTTGTTGCACAGAAAATCCACCTTTGTGGTGCCGGTGACGGTTTTGCCCATGCTCTCAGCGATCTTCACAAACGCATCCAGCTCAGGCTCGTTGGGTGTGTCAAATTCCTTGAAACACTTGTTGCAGGCAATGACGAACAGATTGTCGATGCCGGACAGCATAGACTGCAGTTCCTGCTCAGCCTTCAACGCATACTTGGTATAGTTTTCCAATTGCTCACCTTCCTTACAGATTCCACGGGGGAATACCCCCGATCGTGTTACGCACACATATACAGAATATACTATATCACACTATAATTCAAATTTCTAGTCTAAAGTTACTGGAAATGCAAAAATAGACAAATTTGTCGGGGTCGTCAATCCATACATTTCTGTTTTACCCTTAAAAGACACAACAGCCGACCCCAAAAGGGGTCGGCTGTTGTGCAACGCAACCGAGAGCTCAGAATCCGTTGATCGTGAATCGGGAAAGAGTCAGATCGTAGGTCACACCGTCATTCCAGGCAAGGATGCCGAAATAGCCGGATTCATAGACTTCGTATACACCGCCATAGGTCAGATCTGCCGCAACTAAGGCGGGCTGGCCTGCCTTGTGGCGTTCCAGGGTGTTGACATAGAGCATATCCCCTTCGATCTTGGCATAGAACTCTGTATTGAGTACGTCTGCATTTGTACCGAAGTCCACACCGCCCAAATAGGTCAGCACCAAGGGACTGCCATCGGTATTGTACACATTCTCCAGGTAATAGACCTGGATCAGATGCAGCTCGGATACAACATTGATCAGATACCCATCCACACCGTGATTGCCATGGGTGGTACATCTGAGCAGCACACCGCCGGTGGCGATGCTTCCGGTATTGTTGGTTGCCTTGAAAACCAGTTCTGCATCACTGTACGCTTTTGTACCGTCCAGGCTGTAGCTGTATCCGCTGATCCGGGCGGTGTAATCATCCACCGAAGTCCAGGTATCTGCGTTCAAGGCGATCCGTGTCTGGGGATCCATCAGATTTTCCATGAAGCTGGAAGCGGAATTGATTCCGACAAGGGTTTTTTCTACCTTGGAAATTACCAGAGTGTTCTCGGGGTTGGCAGGATCTGTCAGCCGCAGCTCTACTGTAATCACAGCATCCCTGTTGGTACCCAAGGTATCCGCCACACCACAACGGAAGGTACCTACCAGCGTAACCATTTCTTCATAGGTCAGGCTCTTGCCCAGGAGCAGCTGCACCACCGGCACTGCCGTATAGGTTTTGCCTGCTTCCACGGGGATGGCCGTCCAGCCATAGTCTCCATAGTTACCGGCAAGGAAGAGTCCCTCACCGGCTTGCCGGTCCATGGAGAAATAATAGTCCGCAATCCAATCGGTATAGTCGCTGTAAGGGAGGGTCTGCAGGGTATCTGCGGCAGTGAATGCGTATGCCTCTTCCAGGGTCAGCTTCACAGGCACACCGGTCACTGCCAGCATATCCTGCTCTGCAACCACAATGGACTCCACCGTTACCGCAGGCTTCAGCACTTCCAAAATGTTGGCAACATTCCACGCCTGCATGGGTGCGTTGTCCTGGATCATCATGGCTGTATACTGCAGCTGAGCCGTGGTAAAGTTGCCGCAGGAAGCATCGATACGCTCCACCATGGAACGCATGGAGTAGCTTCTAACGGTGCTTTCCAGCCGGGTGCCGTCGGTCAGGGTGATCACAGCCCTTGCATGAACGGGGGTTTCACCGAACTGCTCTACCTGGAAGTTCTTCAGCCGCAGGGAAAGGGTATTCTTGAACGTTTCAGTGGCACAGCTGACCACCGTTTCCTGCCCATCCAGCCACAGTTCATAACCAATGGTGGCGATCTGTGTCTGCACAGCTTCGTCACCCCGGAAGGCTGCCTTGTAGCCAAAGCCCACCACTGCAGGCTGCAGACTCAGATGGGAAATACTCAGATAATACCGGTGGGCAGTATACACGCCGTCTGCCTCAACGACCATATAGTGCTTGCCGTCCACATTGGCAAACCGGGCAACCTTACCTGTAACAGCGGCAGTGCCGTAAGCACCCTCGTAATCGTCGGTGGCTGTATCCAAAAGGGTCAAAGCGGCAGTTTCGGACACTGTTACATTGGACATGGTATAGCCTGCCAGGTCAATGGTCACATTGGATGTAATCTCAATTGCTTCGTCGCAGTGTGCCAAAAGCTTTACCACTGCACCGTTGGAAGCCAGGATTGCCTCCGCTGCTGTCAGATAATTGGTCTGTCCCACACAAGCTGCAGGCTTGCCGGGGATAATGGCTGTCTCAAACGCAGCCATGCCTGCCCGGATAATGGGCTCAGCCTGGATCAGATGGCGCTCATAGGCGCGGATCACGTCAATATCATACTTGGCAATGAGATCTGCCAATGCTCCGTAGGTTTCCTGGGTCACGTAGGGTTTCTTGCCGGTAAAGCCTTCGGTGTCCTCCACCTCGACAGAGGCAAGGAGGGTCTTTGCCTGGGAAACAGTGGTATCAAAAGCTGCGGTATCCGGTGCCACATATTCTGCGGAGGTTTCGAACACCTTAATGTAGTCGAAATCCGTACCTGCATAGTGGGAGCGAAGACCCACTGCACCGGAACGGCTGCCCACAGAATAGGTCAGCACGCAGACATCGTCCACAAAGGCGGACAGAATACCGTTGGAAACCTCCACCTTCAGCTTCACCGGGCTCTTGGTATTGCCATCGGCAAAGTAGTCGGTGAGTACAATGGATTTCAGATTGCCGTCATAAGTTCCGTTGAAGCGGTACAGAGCGACCTGCAGATCCCGACTGCCTACGGAACTGTCTACATGGACATTATAGGCAGAAATGGTATCCTGCTCGTCTGCCGCATCGGAGGCAAACAGGTAAATACCGGCGTTCATATTGGCCGCTGTGGAATTCATGCTGATCAGGGTTTCGATAGTGCCGTTGGCGAATGTCAGCCCCTTGATCATAGCCTTGGAGGAGTTGCTTGCCGGGACACGGATCACGCCCTCCGTAAAGGTCATGGTATCGGTGTCCTTATGGTTATAGGTGTCAAACTCCAAGGCATCCCAGGGATAGTCGAAATTTGCATAGAAGGTGGCGGTCAGTCCCTCAGTGGAGAAAGCCTTGGTATCCGCTTTGACCACCAAAGGCGCGCTTTCCTTCTGATAGCTTTCTGCCGCTGTCACCTCAAAGCGGTAGTTGGTTTGGGCGTTCAAGCCGGTATAGGTGATGGTATGGCTTTCCTTTTCGGGAACACGGCCCAGATAGTGCTGGGACAGTACCCGCTTGGTGGCCAGAAGCTCACCGGTATCGTCATTGTACGCACGGATGATATAAGAATGGACAATATCATCCATGTTCTCATAGATGGTAGGACTGCCGGGGAAGGTGATACGGATCATGGATTCGGAAAGGGGCTGTGCGGTTGCCTGAGCATCGGCGGCAAATTCCGGTGCAACCGCCGCCTGGGTTCGCAGTTCGTAATTGTAGGGGGTTCTGTCCACAACGCCGTCATTGACGGGAATGAACCAGTCCTTACCCAGCTTTGCATCATTGGTAAAGTCATAGCGCTCAATGTTGATACCCGCCTTGCGGATCTCCATATACAGCGCATGCTTGGCACCCCAGTTACCCGGCTGGAAGGAGCCGTTGACAGTGCCGCCCTCATACATATTTTCCTCTACGCTGGGACCAAACAAAGAGCCACAGCTGACCGCCGTATACTCACCCTGCCACAAAGCACGCTCATCTGCCAGGGGGTTATGGGAGTGCCCTGCCAAAACCACCGCATTGGGATAGTTCTTCAGGATCTCATGCATCTGCATTTCGGAGGTGGAGTTGGGATTGTATTGGGCAATATAGATAGAACCCACAGGGATCTCGTGCATCACCAAAAATACCGGCTTGCCCTGTGCCTCCGGCAGACTAAATACCTGCTGAACAAAGGCTTCCCGTTCCTCGATGGGGGTCTGGATGTACAGGCCTGCAAACACATAGCCGTTGATGATCTTGTAGTAATTCAGACCGGCACGGCCGGCATCGGCAGTGACACCAAAGGTGTTGGCGAAATAGTCTTCAACGGCTGTATTGTGTTCTGCGGTACCGGCTTTATAACCGGCGTTATTAAAGGCGTAGGTATCGTGGTTGCCCATGACGAAGATCTTCACTGTATCGTCAGTGCCGTTGGGGAACACCGCCTGGACTGCCTCATTGAAGCCATCCAGGTATTCCATCTTGTCGTGACCGATATCGCCTACGCAGACAATGGCATCCACATTCTTGCTCTTATAATACTGCAAAGCCTCCTGCAATGCTGTGATATTGGAAGCATTGGCACCGATATGGACGTCCGAAATGATACCCACTCTGGCATAGGGGATATTGTCAGGATCGTCCTTTACGGTTACATTGAATTTTTCCGTATAGGTCTTTCCACCGTGGGTATAGGTTAGGGTCAGCGTCTGAGTACCGGATGTGGCAGGATCAAAACCGGTGATCATGTCAGAGGTAATGATGGGCTGATACTGGGTGCCGTCAGACAGCTGACAGGTAAGGCTCACCTTGCTCCAGTCGGGAGTGGTATTGTACGCCACCTCGGTAAGCTCCGAACGGAAGCTGACAGAAGTAATATTGGCGGTGGTTCGATTCAGCGCAATGGCATTGACAGTGGTGTTGCCGTCAAGAAGGTAGCCATACTGACCGGGCAGGCTCGTCAATGCAAAGCCATATCCTACCTCTGTGCCGTCCACCGCGACCTTGACTGCGCCGTTGGCATAGACCGTCTGAATCACTGTATTGGCAGGGTTGGCAATGGCAGCAGTGCCGGTAAACAGGGTCTTTTCACCCATGGTGACGGTCACCGTACCGTCCTTCTTTACATTGGCATACAACTCTGTATCACCGGATTTTGCAACCAGGATTTTGGCGGTGGCTGCATCGGTATCTCCAAAGCTGACGGTAGTGCTTGCCATATAGTTGCCAGGTTCTGCGGCGGCCAGCAGCTTGCCGTTGACAGAAGCAGGGAGTGTGATGCCGTGGGCAACGGATGCGCCTGCGGCATTGTTCAGCTCCGTCAGATCAATGGCTCTGTAGTTTTCCACCTTGATATCTGCATTGGACGTGGAAACGCCGAAAGAACCCAAGGCCTGGTGTGTATTGTGGATCTTGGTTTCCAGAACCTTCACATTGTTCACAAAGCCCATAAAGGTGCCGTCCACAATGGCGACCTTCAGATTCACCTTTCCGGCACCTGCACCGGCAAGCTCCGGATACCCCTTCAGTGTATCCTGGTTGAAATACACACCATCCAGAGGTGCCCAGCCTCTTGCCAACGTGCTGCCATCATAGCCATCGGTGGCAACACCATAGTAAGCAGTGAACTGTGCTGTGTTGTTGTACTTGAGGATAAACATATTGGTGGAGTTTTCGTCACCGTTCATACGGTAAGTAATACCCATCCAGCGGTTTACATCCGTCTTATCCTCCATGGTGAAGTCCGCACTGACCAGATAATCATGGTACATATCCTGCTCATAATAGGCAGAACCAATACCGGAACCGGTCTTGCTCTTAAAATAGAGTGCGCCATTTTCCTGGCTGATGGTGCCGGCCTTATAATTGGGATGGCGTTTCCAGCCCTCCGGCATATCCTCCACCGGGGAGGTACTGAAGGTAGGCGCATAGGCATAGGGCTCCCGGATCTCAGGCTCAGGCTGGGTCAGATCGGTGACCTTAAAGCTATGGATCTGCACATCGGCCTGGGAGGTGACGATGCCGAAAGAGCCCTTTTCCTGGGTGAGATTGTGCATTTGAGATTCCAAAACCTTCACATCGTTGACATAGCCGGTCAAGTGATCGCCTACCACCTCAACGGTCAGCTTGACCCTGGTCTGACCGGCGTTCAGAAGCTCCGGCAGTACCGAGGAGGAGAAGGTCTTTTTCACGAAATACTTGCCGTCGGCAACCGACCAGCTCTTGACCGTACTGCCGTCATAGCCAGTAGTCTCCTTGTAGTAATAAGACGAAGTGGCACAGTTGTTATTCCAAGTCAGATTGAACAGATTCACCGCATTTTCTGCATCATCCATGCGGTATGCCAATGCCAGCCAGCGGGCGGTATTGGTTTTGTCGATCATGGTCATCTCTGCTTCCACCCGGTAATCGGTATAATCGTCCTGGTCATAGTAAATGGCGCAGATACCGGAAGCGTCTTTGGCCTTTAAGAACATAGAACCGTCTTTTTGGGTAACGGTGGCGTTTTTGTAGTTGGGATGCTCCTTCCAACCGGCGGGAAGCTCCTCGATCTCCGTGGCACTTTGGGAGAACGTGGCCTCGTAGCGATAGGGGCTTTCCTCCGGTTCAGAGGGCTGTGAGGGCTCCTCCGGCTCGGGCTCCGGTGTCAGATCGGTAACCCGGAAGTTTTCCACCTTGATATTGGCATTGGAAGTGGCAATGCCGAAAGAGCCGGTGGCCTGGGTCTGGTTATGAACCTCTGCCTCCAGGACCTGCACACCGTTGATGAATCCGGTGATACTGTTGCCGACCACCACCAGCTTCAGGTTCACGGTGGTCTTGGCCGCATCCACCACCTCGGGATGGTTGGTGTCAGACAGGGTTTCTTTTACAAAGTACTTGCCGTCATAGGTATTCCAGCCTGGGCCTACCACAGAACCGTCATAGCCGGTGGTCGCCGCACTGTAATAGCCGTGGATCGCAGTGATATTGTTGTAAGTAACGATAAAATTGTTGATGGCGGATTCATCGGCATCCATACGGTAGGAAATGCCCATCCATCTGGCATCATTGGTTCTGTCAAGCATGGTAAAATCAGCTTCCACCATATAATCGGTGTAATCACTCTGCTCGTAGAACGCGGCACAGACACCGGATGCGGTTTTGGTATCGAAATACAAAGCCCCATCCTTTTGGTACAATGTACCGTTTTTGAATTTGGGATGTCTGACCCAGCCTTCGGGCATTTCTTCTACAGCCGTGGCGCTGTCAGAGAAATCTCCCTCGTAGGCATACTCCCCGGCTGCCGTTGCAGGCAGCGCCATGGGAAGTACCATGGCAAGGACCAACAGTAATGCAAACAGTCGTTTCCTCATTGAACTTCCTCCTTCGTGTTATATACACTCTGTAATCATGCATTCATTCAGCGACAACAAAACCCTTGTTTTCGCTACTTGGCAGTGCGTGAATTTTGGCCGGTAAGCTGGGAATCCATTGCTTCTTTTACCAAAAAGTACACGTAAAACCGTATGCACTCTTATTTAATAATACAAATATTGACAGAGGCAGGGCAATAAGATATAATGTTTTACAACTAAGATTTTCTGCTTTCCAGGGAGGAGACCGAACATGAGAATTACCGGTTGCGGATATAACTTCTGCCACGACTCCAGCTTTAAGGCCGATCGCCCTAACGGAGCAGGCGGTTACATCTTTTTGATCATACGCTCACCCGCCCGTATCACCATCAACGGAAACGACCATTTCGTCAAAGGAAACACGGTAATTGTGTACCGCCGGGAGTCTCCCCATATTTTCGGTGCCCACAAAGCACCCTTTGTCAATGACTGGGTCCGGTTCAACCCCAGCGAAGGCGATCTTGCCGATTTGGAAAACCTTGGCATTGCATTTGATACAATTTACGAGTATCCGGATATTTATGATTTATCCTACCTGGTAAAATTGCTGTCCGTAGAAAACCGTTCTGCCAATCAAAATGCCGACGAAACCACCAGGCTTCTGCTGCGCATGCTTTTTTTGAAGCTTTCTGACTCTATCGCAAAGAAACCGGCAGCCGGCTCAGACCTGACAGAACGCCTTACCAGCTTGAGAAACAGCATTTACTCCGATCCGCAAAACCACTGGTCCATTGGAACGATTTGCCAATCCCTGTCCATCAGCCCCTCTTATCTGCAGCACAAATACAAGGATCTATTCGGCAACAACATCAAAAGTGACATCACGGCCAGTCGCCTGGAATACAGCAAATACCTGCTTTCCACCACCAACCACACAGTCCGTGATATCTCCCAGATGATCGGTTACGAAAACGATGTGCATTTTATGTATATTTTCAAGAAGAAATTAGGGGTCACACCCACCGAATATCGGGCTTTATCCGTCAAAGAAGCAAAATAAGCCCCGTTTCAGCCTCCGGGCGGCTCCGCTCAGGATGACAGTGTGATTTTACTGCCCGGGCATCGGGATTTGACACAATTTGTGTAACGGTGGGTTGGCGGAGGTTGTGGCTTTGGGAAAAAATTTGGATTTCGGGCATTTTAAGGTTGAAAAAATCCGTCGTATGTGATACGATATCGTCGTATGGTTATGGGGGTAACTATGCCCAAATGACTGTACAAAACTTCCAAGGAGCAAATACTATGCCTCATACCATTGCAGTTGCCGGAAAGGGCGGTGTGGGTAAGACCACCACCTGCGGCATGATTATTGATTATCTTTGTAAGAAAAACCGGGGACCGGTCCTGGTGGTGGATGCCGATGCCAACTCGAACCTCAATGAGGTTTTGGGCGTAGAGGTAGAAACCAGCCTGGGTGCCATCCGTGAGGAAATGGCCCAGGCAGAACTCAAGGGAACGGTGCCTGCCGGTATGACCAAGGCCGACTATGCAGAATTCAAGTTCAACTCCGCGCTGATCGAGGAGGACGATTTTGATATGCTGGTCATGGGCCGTACCCAGGGCAAGGGCTGCTATTGCTTTGTCAATGGCGTGCTGAAGACCCAGGTGGATAAATATGCCAAGAACTACAGCTATGTGGTGATGGATAACGAAGCGGGTCTGGAACATGTGGCAAGAGGAACGCTGCCCCATGTGGACACCATGCTTTTGGTATCTGACTGCTCCAGACGGGGCATCCAGGCTGCTGCCCGTGTGGCGGAAATGGTTCAGGAGCTGAACCTGCAGCCCGGTAAAATGGGTCTGATCGTCAACCGGGCACCCGGCGGGATCCTGGATGACGGTGTCAAGGCTGAGATCGAAAAGCATGGCCTCACCCTTTTGGGTGTTTTGCCCCAGGACGAGGGCGTTTACCGCTGCGACTGCGACGGTGAGCCTTCCGCCAAGCTTCCCGAGACCAATCCCGTAAAGTCCGCGGTCCGGGATCTGATGCAGAATTTGGGTCTGTAATCCTTTGTATATAATCGCAGGTCGGAAATCCGACTCTGTTGCTTATATGAAATTTATATATTATTTTAAGGGGGAAACCAAAATGTCTTTTACACCTAAGACGGGCGCCTTCCGCGGTGCGATCAACGCCGTGACCCTGGGCACCGGTGACAAGGCAATCGTCATCGGCGGCCAGAATGTGCTGCCCTTCTACACCTTCGATGCTGCCATCGAGAACGCACCGAAGATCGGCATCGAGATCTCCGATGCCGCTGCCCAGTGGGATGTTCCCGGCCTCACCGAACTGTATGCCGGCTGCACCACTATGGCAGAGCGCGCCAAGAAGGCTGAGACCGTTCCCGGCGCTGATTTTATCGCCCTGAACTTTGAGTCCGCTGATCCCAACGGCGCAAACCGTCCCACCGCTGAGTGCGTTGCCGATGCCAAGGCTGTTGCCGAGGCTGTTACCATGCCCATCGTGGTCATGGGCTGCAAGCACCTGGAGAAGGACGCTGAGCTGTTCGGCGCCATCGCTGAGGCTCTGGCTGGCAAGAACGTCCTGTTCATGTCCGCAAAGAACGAGAACTACAAGACCGTGGGCGCTTCCGTTGCCCTGGCCAGCGGCCAGAAGGTTGGCGCTGAGACTGCCGACGACATCAACCTGGCTAAGCAGCTGAACATTCAGCTGAAGTCTTTGAACGTTCCCGCTGAGTCCATCGTCATGAACATCGGTACTGCCGCTGTTGGCTATGGCTACGAGTACGTTGCTTCCACGCTGGACCGCATCCGTGACGCTGCTCTGAAGCAGTCCGATGCTGACCTGCAGATGCCCATCATTGCTCCCGTATCCACCGATACCTGGAGCGTGAAGGAGTCTTCCGCTTCCGAAGAGGACGAGCCCGCATGGGGCAACCGTGAGGAGCGTGGCATTGGCATGGAGATCTCCACCGCTGCCGCTAACCTGACCGGTGGTGCTGACGCTGTGATCATGCGCCATCCTGCCGCCATCGCAACCATCAAGCAGTTCATCACTGAACTGGTCTAATCGGAAGGAGGATACATACAATGGCTCTGAAAGGTCTTGACATCTTTAAGATGTCCCCCAAGAAAAACTGTAAGGAATGTGGCAGCCCCACCTGTATGGCTTTCTGTATGAAGGTCGCACAGGGTGCTGTTGAAATCGACAAGTGCCCCTACTTCTCTGACGAGGCAAAGGCAATGCTCAACGAGCAGACCGCACCTCCCATGAAGACCGTCACCGTCGGCGAGCACAAGCTGGGCGGCGAGACTGTTATGTTCCGTCATGAGAAGACCCTGGTCAGCAAGAACCTGTACGCAGTAAGCGTTTGCACCTGCATGGACGAGGCTACTGTGGACGCCAAGCTGGCCGCTGCTACCGCTGTTGACTACGAGCGTATCGGCGAGCGTATGTACGTGGAGTTCATCCAGGTTGCCAATACCCAGGCAGATCCCGCTGTTTACGCAGCTCTCGTTAAGAAGGCTGCCGCTGTGGGCCGTCCCCTGGTCCTGGAGTGCTGGGATGTTGAGTGCGCCAAGGCCGCTCTTGCCGAGTGCGGCAAGGACGTGATCCTGGACGGTGCGACTCCCGCCAACTGGGAGGCCATGAACGAGGTCGCTACCAAGGCCGGTGTTACCCTGGGCGTTTGGGCCGAGAACATCTCCGACCTGTACGATACCGTGAAGGCTCTGGAAGGCAAGGGCAACAAGAACCTGGTTCTGGACGTCACCGGCAAGACTGCCAAGGAGACTCTGGCCAACGCTGTCCTGGTTCGCCGTACCGCCATCACCGATGGCGACCGTACCATGGGTTACCCCTCCATCGTGAACCTGGCTAAGCTGACCAAGGGCGATGCCCGTCTGGAGACTGCTTACGCCTCCATGTTCACTGAGAAGTACGCTTCCATCATTGTTATGTCCGGCATGACCTACGCCCAGGCTCTGCCTCTGTACGGTCTGCGTCAGAACATCTACACCGATCCTCAGAAGCCCATGAAGGTCGAGGCTAAGCTGTATCCCCTGAACGGTGCTGACGAGAACGCTCCCGTTGCGCTGACTGTTGACTTCGCCCTGACCTACTTCCTGGTCTCCGGCGAAATGGAGCGCTCCAATGCTCCCATCAACCTGGTGATCTCCGACGCTTCCGGTATGTCCGTTCTGACTGCCTGGGCTGCCGGTAAGTTCTCCTCCTCCACCATCAAGAAGACCTTCGATGAGCTGGATCTGGAGAACAAGATCAAGAACCGCACCCTGATCATCCCCGGCAAGGTTGCCGTTATGAAGGGCGAGATCCAGGAGAAGCTGCCTAACTGGAATGTTGTCGTTGGTCCTCTGGAGGCTGTTCAGCTGCCCAAGTACCTGAAGGACAAGGAGTATGAGGCTGCTGCCGCTGCCGCCGCTGCTGAGAATGCCGCCAAGGCTGCTACCGCCGCTACCACCGAGGTCAAGGAGCTTTCCTTCGAGGAACTGCTGGAGACCAAGGTTCCCAAGATCGAGATCGTTGACATGGGTGTTAAGTACAAGGGCTACAACCCCGAGTCCAAGACCTTCGTCACCATCGGCGAGCGCATCCACTGCATCGCTCCCTCCATCCGCAAGGCTATGGACGAGCGTGATCCCGCTCCCATCCTGGAGCGTGCCGCCGCTCAGATCAAGGCCGGCGCCACCTACCTGGACGTGAACATCGGACCTGCTGAGAAGGACGGTCCCGAGCGCATGATGTGGGCTGTCAAGCTCCTGCAGGAGAACTTCGACAACGTGCCTCTGGCTCTGGATACTGCCAACATGAAGGCTATCGAGGCCGGTATCAAGGTCTACAACCGTACCAACGGCAAGCCCATCGTCAACTCTGCTGACGCCGGCTCCCGTATCGGCTACATTGACCTGGCTGCTGCCAACGATGCGATCTGTATCGCTCTGTGTTCCGCTGACGGTATCGCCAAGGACAACGAAGAGCGTATGATGCACTGCGACAACATGCTCGAGCGCGGTCTGTCCCTGGGCATGCAGTCCGACGACCTGTGGTTCGACCCCCTGTTCCTGGTCGTGAAGGGCATGCAGGACAAGCAGATGGACGTTCTGGAGGCCATCAAGATGTTCTCCGACAAGGGTCTGAAGTCCACCGGCGGTCTGTCCAACAACTCCAACGGCGCTCCCAAGGAAGTTCGTCCCATCATGGACGCTACCCTGGTTGCCATGTGCATGATGCAGGGTCTGACCTCTGCGATCGTCAACCCCAATGATCGCCGCCTGATGGAGACCATCAAGTCCTGCGATATCTTCAAGAACCACGTTCTGTACTCCGATTCTTACCTGGATCTGTAAGCATCTTAGACAGGATTGTTATTATCCCCGCAATCATGGCTGGGAGGGAAGACTCCCTCCCAGCCATTTTGCTTTTAAGCCTATTGATATCCAGTGGGTTTGCGTGTTTGGCGCATACAGGGAGGATTTTATGAGAAAAACAGTTTGTGCATTGGTGCTAATGTTTGCGGTTTGCGTGTTGCTGTCGGCCTGTACTTTTACAACCAGCATGTCCAATAATACTGCATCGGCAAAAATGTCCCATTATACCGAGGTGGAAACCATGCTTACATATTTAAGCGAGGGTGAGATGGAAAAAGCCGCGGATCTGATGCATGAGGACAAAACAGATGTTTCCGGGTTGGATCAGATCAGCCAGTATCTGGATGGCCGTAAGATCAACAAGTTAGTCACGCAGAGTGTCAATATGCAAACCGTAAAGGGGAATCAGGGTTCTTCAAAGACTGAAAACGCCACGCTTCAACTGACATTGGATGACGGAGAATCCGTTTATTTGAGTGTGGTGTTCTTTGAGGACCAGAAAGATCAAGGATTTCTGTCATTCCAGCTGGTTTTAGGCGCAATTTGATTTCCCCTATTCTTTCGTGAGGCCAGTGGAGTGTGGGAATTATGGATGTCATAGAAATGGTTATTGACCTTTTAGACTCTTTCCAGGATGCTTGTTTTGGTTCCAATAAACATCCCCATAAACGAAAATGGGTGTTGACCGTTTTTTACGAAGTACTGTTACATACAGCAATGGGGCTGTTCCTTTGGTGGCTGTGTAAGCACATTGATGACTTAGAAAAAACAGCTGTAATTATTTTGACTGTGATTGTTGTACTTATTTTTGTTCTTTTTAGTTTTCTGATCATCCGCAAACATCGGCGAAGCGGGGGAGAGAAAACACAATGATTAAACTTGTATATTCAGCCAATATGGCTCTATATAAATGAAATATTATCAACAGGAGGAATGAACCATGAGTGTATTAACCGATCTGATCTATGGCGGCTCCAATGCCGTTGCGGGCCTGGTAGAGGGCGCAGTCAACGATGCCATCGCCAAGTACGGTGCTGACAAGGAGATCGCCTTCCCTGATACGGCCTATTGCTTCCCCACTATTTATGCCGCTACCGGCGTAAAGGTCAAGACCCTGGGGGATCTGCCTGCCTGTGTGGGTGTGCTGAAAAGCCTGATCACCAATCAGGAGGACCTGGGCCAGGCACTCAACGCCGGTCTTGCCACCGCTGTGGGTGCGGAGATCATCGAAGGTCTTAAGTATGTGGACGGAGCTGATCCCTATGCAAATGAGTCCGGCATCGGCTTTGTGCCCGACCCCATCATCCGTTCTCTGGGCGTTCCTCTGGTTACCGGTGACATTCCCGGTGTTGCCGTTGTCCTGGGCAAGGCAGAGGATCCTGCCGAAGTGGTGAAGGTGGTCAAGGACTACCAGTCCAAGGGCATTATGACCTTTATGGTGGGCGATGTGATCGAGCAGTGCGCCGAGGGTGGCGTGCGCATGGGCCTGGAGTTCCGTGTGATCCCCCTGGGCCATGATGTGACCTCCGTGATCCACGTGGTTACCGTTGCCGTCCGTGCGGCTCTGATCTTCGGTAATGTTCAGCCCGGCGACCTGGGTGGTCTGCTGGACTACACCAAGAACCGTGTACCTGCCTTTGTCAACACCTTCGGCGCTATCGATGCCGTGGTGGTCTCCGCCGGTGCCGGTGCCATCGCCCTGGGCTTCCCCGTGGTGGTGGATATCGACCTGGGCGAAAACCAGGTTCCCGGTGCGTTGGAGTCTGTTTGCGATCATAATGAGACCGTCAAGAAGTCTTTGGAACTGCGCGGCATCAAGATCAAGGTCAAGGAGCTGCCCATTCCCGTAGCCTTTGCCGCCGCCTTTGAGGGTGAGATCATCCGTAAGGCCGATATGCACAACGAGTTCTGGTCCTCCAAGAATCCCACCGCTGAGCTGGTGGTGATGCGGGAGATGTCCGAGATCGAGGACCACAAGATCACTGTGATCGGACCGGACCTGGCAGATGCCAAGGAGCTGGCCCTGGCTACCTATGTGGAGGTTGCCGGCAAGAAGATGCAGGTGGACTTTGAGTCCGTTATCGAGCGGAAATTCCACGCCTGGTTTAACTACATGGAAGGCGTTATGCACACCGGTCAGCGGAATCAGGTTCGTGTCCGTGTGAACAATGCTGCCTTTGAGGCAGGTCTCTCCGTCCGTCACTTCGCAGAGGTTCTGTATGTGATGATCATGGACGAGTTTGAGGCAGTGGTGGACAAGTGCCAGATCACCATCATTACCGATGCTGCCGAGGCCGGTAAGTTCCGTGACGAGATCGCGATGCCCCGCTATGCCCAGCGTGATGACCGCCTGGCTTCCATGACCGACGAGTCTGTGGATCGCTACTATACCTGCATTCTGTGCCAGTCCTTTGCCCCTGCCCATTGCTGCGTGGTCACCCCTGAGCGTCTGGGTCTGTGCGGTGCTGTGTCCTGGCTGGATGCCAAGGCCACCAATGAGCTGGATCCCAACGGTCCTTGCCAGCCCATCGAGAAGAAGGGCCTGATCGATGAGCGCACCGGCCGTTATGAGGAAGTCAACCGGATGATCGCAGAGGCCACCCATGGCGCTGTGGAGAACGTGACCCTGTACTCCATTTTGGAGGATCCCATGACCTCCTGCGGCTGCTTCGAGTGCATTTGCGGCATTGAGCCCGTTTCCAACGGCGTGATCGTGGTCAACCGTGAGTTCAAGGGCATGACCCCTGCCGGTATGACCTTCGGCGAGCTGGCCTCCTGCACCGGCGGCGGTGTCCAGACCCCCGGTTACATGGGCCATGGCCGTCACTTCATCGCTTCCAAGAAGTTTGTATCCGCAGAAGGCGGCGTAGGCCGTATCGTGTGGATGCCCAAGGAGCTGAAGGACGATGTGGCAGACCGGCTGAACGCCACTGCCAAGGAGCTTTTGGGTATTGAGAACTTCGTGGATATGATCGCGGACGAGACCATTACCTCCGACTGCGAAGAGCTGTACGCATGGCTCACCGAGAAGAATCACCCCGTCCTGGGCATGGAGCCCCTGATGTAAAATAGATCCCGGATGCGGCGGGAAACCGCCGCATCCGGTGAAATTATGAGATACAAGATATGAGATATAAGATATAAGATACGCAATATCTCATATCTCATATCTTATATCTTATATCTTGTTTCGACGCATTACTTATGAAAGGAACATCCCCGATGAGAGTAACCTTCCAAATTGAGGGCGGAAGCCCTGTTGAAATTGAATGCAACGCCGGTGATAATCTGCTGGAACTGGCAAGACGTGCCAATGTGGCCATCGATGCCCCTTGCTCCGGCAATGGCTCCTGCGGCAAATGCCGTGTAAAGCTTCTGTCCGGTGAGGTGGAATCCATTCCCTCCCGGCATATCTCCGACGAAGAATATAAAGAAGGCTGGCGGCTTTCCTGCAACTGCAAGGTGGTGTCCGATTGCACTGTGATGGTTCCTGACATTGCCAGCGCCTACCAAAGCCGCATGAAAACGGCAGATCTGTCCTCCCCCGAGGAGATCGCCATTTTTGAAGACGCGAAAAACGCCATGGAAACAGAGGGGGGCATTCCCTTTACCAATGCGTTTATGGCATTGCAGCTGGAAATGCGCGCACCTACCGAGGATGACACTATGCCCGATATTGAGCGGCTTCAGTGGGCCATTCGGGAAGGGGCGGCAGATTTTGACTGTGCCGAGGTTGAGGTCCCCTATGCGGTCATGGTGAAGCTGGCAAGCACCCTGCGGGAAAACGATTTCCGTGTCTGCGTAAAGGGTCAGATGCGGGATAATCTGTTCCGGTGTATGGAGATCTGCCCCTATGAGGATACGGTATTGGTGGGCGCGGCCATTGATATTGGCACCACTACAGTGACCATGGTACTGACAGATCTGCAAAGCGGAAAGCTGTTGGCGAAGGGCTCCTCCGGCAACGGGCAGATCCGCTACGGTGCGGACGTGATCAACCGGATCATTCAGTCCACCAAGCCCGGCGGCAAGAAGGCGTTGCAGGATGCCATTATCAAAGAGACCCTGAATCCCATTTTGTCCAATCTGTGCAAGTCTGCCGGGATCAATGCCCGGAGCATCCTGAATCTGTGTATCGGCGCCAATACCACCATGAACCATCTTTTGGTGGGCGTGGATGCAGACCCCGTGCGTATGGATCCCTATATCCCCAGCTTCTTTGCCTGGAAGGACCTGAAGGCCGCAGACCTGAAGCTGGTGGCAAACCCCCTGGCTCCTGTGATCCTGGCCCCCAATATCGGCTCCTATGTGGGCGGCGATATTACCGCCGGTACATTGGCAACCATGATGTGGGATAAGGACGAAATGACTCTGTTCATTGACCTGGGAACCAATGGTGAGATCGTATTCGGCAACCGGGACTTTTTGATGAGCTGTGCCTGCTCTGCCGGCCCTGCCTTTGAGGGCGGCGATATTTCCTGTGGCATGCGTGCCACCGACGGCGCGGTGGAGGCGGTGACCATCCATAAGGAATCCATGGAGCCTACCCTGACTGTCGTAGGTGACCCGGGGCAGAAGCCTGTGGGCATCTGCGGTTCCGGTATCATTGATATTATTTCTGAGCTGTTCCGCTGTGGCATCATCGATGCCAGAGGCCAGTTCAACCGGGAAGGCAAGCGGATCCTCCGGGATCATCACGGCATGGGCCGGTATGTGCTGGCCTTTGCCGAGGAGTCGGAGACCGGCAGGGAAGTGTCCATCAATGAGGTGGATATCGATAACTTTATCCGCGCCAAGGGTGCTATTTACTCCGGTATCGATACCCTTTTGCAGAGTGTGGATATGACCCCGGACTGTATCGATCATATCTGCGTGGCAGGCGGTATCGGCTCCGGCATCAATATGAAAAATGCGATCCGGATCGGTATGCTGCCGGATGTGGAGCTGGAAAAGTATCAGTATATCGGCAATTCCTCTTTGACCGGTGCGTATGCTATGACCATGAGCGACCTGGCAGTGAAAAAATGCCATGAGATCGGGGCGAATATGACCTATTTGGAGCTTTCCACCTACCCCGGCTATATGGACAGCTTCGTAGCGGCCTGCTTCCTGCCCCATACCAATGCCGGCTTGTTCCCCAGCAGCCAGCAGGAGCAGTAATGCTTTTCCTAACAATGACATGATGGTTACCGGATTCGTTGCGGGGACCTGTGTCAAAATTTGTATTTCGCAGAGGAGTATCTATGCAAGTCGAAAATCATAAGGAAGAAGTACCCTTTGGATATTATGAGGAAAAATTCCGGGATCTGGTGCCGGAAGAAGCGGTAAACAGAGTATCCCAGGTCAAATGGGACGGAAAAGAGTTTTATGTAAACCTGCTGGGCAGAGAATTTGCCATTTCTCATCCGGTGTATGCCATCCGCGCCACGGATAACGGCCCGGTGCCGCCCCTGCCGACCCAAACCTTTTTGCTCCGGTATTTGCTGGAGAGCAAGGCGGTTGCCTGGAACGGCAGCTGGAAGACTTTCCGGGAGATGCCCTGGGGAGAGATGTATATCAAGCCCTACACCGGCAGAGTCCTGACCCGGGCGGCCTTTACCTTTGGCACCCGTGTGGACGCATTCCGGGCGGCGGCAGAGAAAATGGGAGCAGGGAAGCTGTCCCATGGAGATGCCGGCTACCAGTTTACCCTGGTGGGGAATTATCAAATGCAGATTTTGGTGTGGGAAGGGGACGAGGAGTTTCCCCCCAATGCCCAGGTGATCTATTCCGACAATTTTGCCGACGGCTTTGCCGCGGAAGATCGGGTGGTGGCAGGGGATATCCTGATCTCCACCATTAAGTCGTACATGTAAGGGAGAGGAATGCAATCTATGCGCAAAGTCCTATGTCTGACGTTGGCAGCCTGTCTGCTTCTCAGCATTTTGATTTCCGGGGTGCAGGCCACGGAAACGGAGCCGGTACAGACGGAGGCCACCGAGCCCGCCCAGGTAACGGAGCCCCCGGAAACCACAACACCTACGGAATCTACAGAACCCACAGATTCTACGGATCCTACGGAGGAGACAGACCCTACTTATTTTCCCTCAGAACCGGCGGATCCCACCCGTTGGCCCGTATTTCGGCCCACGGGACGTGTGGAACATGACCGGATCTGCAGTAAGATCGTACATATCTACACGGAGACCCTGAAGCAGACCGGGGAATCGGAGCTAAGGGGTTTGTGCGGCTTGGAGGCGAGCTGGGCGCTGTTTTTGCTGGGGATCAATTCCCAGCTGGAGGTCTACAACGGTAACGGCCATTACGATGCCTATTGCCACCGGAAGGAAACCACCGGCGGATATCCCATCAAGGCCTACAGCGCCGAGGAGTATTCCATGGCCGATGCCTTGGACGAGATCACCAATGGCGGCACCAAGGATGTCTATAATATTATGCTCTGTTTTGAGAAGACCACTTCTGTCTTGGGACAGCAGTATGGTCATGTGGCCTTTGTCAACGCCATTGTGGGCGGTAAGGTCTATTTCACCGAGGGCTATAATACCCCCTTCGGCCTGGCGGGTGACCCCTTTGTGATCAGCATCCCGGATTTTCTGGACTTTTGGCGGGGCTGGACCTTGTATGAGGGACTGATTTATTTTGGCTCCGGGGATGCCATGGCAGGTTGTACTACCTACGATACCGACCTGTTTGCGGTATGCGAAAAGAACGCGGATCTGTATCTGTACCCGGATCGCCAGGATGTTTTGCGCACAGCAAGAACCGGGGAGCGGCTGGTGGTGACGGGGCTTGTAGAAGATGAGGAAGGTGCCTTTTTCTACCGGATCCATAACGACGGTGACGAGGGCTATATCCCCACAGAGGCAGTCCGGATCATTCGCTACAACACAGAATCGGTGATCCTTTCCGATTTGACAGCGCCGGAGGCACTGCAGCCCGGTGAGAAATTTACCCTTTCCGGCAGGGTGAGCGCAACCCAGTCCGGCATGGGAACAGTGACCCTGAAGGTCTGCAATGCCGATGAAGAACCGATTTTGGAGGTACCTTTGAAAGGCAACGCAGTTTCCTGCGATTTGGGAAGCTGGGAGAACCGGAAGCTGGTGGATCTGAGCAAGCTGGAGGAAGGGGCGTATATCCTCACCCTGAATGCAGAGGTGACCAACTACTATCGCTTCAGTGATACCGCAGTGGAGGATGTGCAGACCGTAACACTGTGGCAGTCGGCCTTCACTGTGGGGGATGCCAGGCTTCCGCGACTGGCAGAGGAACCTAAGCCTGTGCCGGAGGATGGCTGGAATTACCTTGCGGGCAGCTGGTATTATTACCGGGATGGCGCACCGGTTACCGGGTGGCTGTGCAGCGAAGACATTGAATACTATTTGGATGAAAACGGCGCTGCCGCAACCGGCTGGACAGAGGTCAATGGCAAGCTTCGGTTCTTCACCGAAACCGGTGCCATGCGTACCGGCTGGGTCCAGGCTGCCGAGGGTGCAAGATATTTACTGCGCAACGGTGTGGCGGCCATTGGCTGGAAGACTGTGGAAGGTGAGCGATATCTGTTTGACGAGGAAGGGATTCTGCGTAACAACAGCTGGGTAAAGCTGAAGGATCAGCTCTATTTCCTGGACGAAAACGGTGTGGCAGCCACCGGTTGGGTGGACCTGCCCGAGGGGCGGTTCAGCTTCCATCCCGACGGATATTTGCTGTCGGTCATGGTGGATGGAAAACCCGTCCGCTATGACGGCACATGGGACCCCACCGCAACGGAATCATAAAAGATGCCCCGTCAGGCTAGCCTGATGGGGCATCTCTTGCTTATAGTAAGTATGTTTGTACCAGTTGGACGATGAGAACAGCACTGCAGCTTGCGGCGGCGACGGTGAGCAACGATCGCTCCCAGAAAGCCAAAACCACTGCAACCAGGAATCCAACGGTTGCCGAAAGGGTATCCCCGGTGGCATAGAAAATAGCGGGTACAGTCATGACACTTAAAACCGCATAGGGGATATAGTGAAGAAACGACAGTAAAAACCGGTTGCGGATCTTGCCCTTTACCAAAACCAGTGGGATCGCACGCACCAGATAGGTGACCCCGGCGGTGACCAGCAGGTAGAGCCAAAAGGGATAGTTATGCATTTTCCTCTACCTCCTGTTCAACGGGCTTAAGCCATGCCATAATGGCGCTGGCGGTGACGGCGCAGATGATCACCGTAAAACCGGTGGAGATCTGAGAAAGCACCGGGACAAAGTAGAAAAGACAGCTTAAGAAAATGGCGATGCCCACGCAGATGGCGGTAGGGCGGCTTTTTTTCGCCTCAGGGACTACGATGGCAATGAACATTCCGTAAATGGCGACCCCCAAAGAGGAGGTGACCAGCTCCGGCAATACATTGCCCGCGGCAGCTCCCAAAAGGGTACCCAGAGCCCAACCGGCCCAGGGGGTGATCATCAGACCGTACAGAAACCATTTGCTGACGGACCCCTTTTGACTGGCGGCGACAGCAAAGACTTCATCGGTATTGACAAAGGCGATCACAAACCGATCCCAAAGGCGCACGCGGCTGTCCAGCTTTTGGGAAAGGGATACGGACATGAGGCTGTAGCGCATATTGATCACCAGCTGACTCACCGCCAGCTCCATCAGACCGCCACCGCCGGTGATAATGGGGACGGCCGCCTGCTGACCGGCAGAAGTTACGCAGGTCATGGAAATAAGCAGTACTTCCAAAACCGTGAGACCGCAGCCCACGGAGTAAATGCCAAAGGCAAAGGATACGGATATGTAGCCCAAACAAATGGGAATGCCCGCGATCAGGCCACGGGAAAAAGCGTGTTTTCTGTTCATAATGGACCAAACCTGTTTTTTAGTATACACCCTATCATAGCACGTTTTTTGGTTTTGGCAATAGGGAATTTGCGCGCGGCAGGATGAACTGCCCCCTCTCAATTGACAATTGTCAATTAGAGAACGCCATTGCCACAACCAGTCTGCGGACGGGTCTGGCAATCCACACGTGTAAACACACCGCTATGAACGAAAGCACTGTAGGGGCCGGTGCCGACACCGGCCCGTGGGCCGAAGTGGTCTTCGGCCCCTACATTTCGTGCATAGCAAACTGTACGACAAAGGACGTGACCAAATGGCCACGTCCTTTGGGGTTTATCAGGTATTTTCGGTAGTGTCAGGCTCGGTGATCTGAGGCTCCGTCACTTCCGGCTCAGTAACCTCCGGTTCGGTAACCTCCGGTTCGGTAACGTCCGGCTCGGTGACATCCGGCTCGGTGACATCCGGCTCGGTGACATCCGGTTCGGTGACATCCGGTTCGGTCACATCCGGCTCGGTGGGATCGGGTTCCACGGGATCGCCCTCAACATAAATGGTGATCTCAAAGACGCCCTTTTCCAGGCTGCCCTTGGCATCGGAGGTCACGGTGATGGTGGCGGTACCGCCGCCGACGATGGTGACATTACCCTGACCGTCTACGGTGACCACATTGCTGTGGCTGGAGGCATAGTGCAGATCCACGCCGGTATACTTGACCTTCACATCCAGCTGGAAGGGCATATCATCGGTGGTAACGGTGTAGCTCTGGGTGCCGGTGAATTCCTGGGTCAGCTTACCGGCGGTACGCTCGCCGCCGTAAACGATGACCTTGGTACCGGCGGAAACATTGTTGTATACCAGCCCGGCGTTGGCGGGGGGCAGGTTGACACAGCCGTGAGAGCCGTCGTACATATAGATGGTGCCGCCGAACTCGGAACGCCAGCTGGCGTCATGCAGGCCGATGCCACCGTTGAAGGGCATCCAGTAGTTCACATAGCTGCGGTAGCCGGTACCTACCAGGTAGGTGCAGGTAGCCTTATAGTAAATAGAGAAGACACCGGGAGGGGTCCAGGCACCGGTTGCCACGCAGCCGGATACCAGGGGAGTCTGCACGACCACAGAACCGCCCTTGTAGACCCAAAGGTACTGATTGTCCAGGTCGATCTCTACATAGCTGCCCCCATAGGGCTTCTGAGAGGTGGCGCCGGTAAGGAAGGGAGCATTCCGGGTGCCGGAGATCTTACTTTTCAGGCAATGGGTCAGATCCTCTGCCATGGCGGCCTGATCCAGGGTCGCGGTGAAATAGTCCACCTGCATACTCAGGGTGGTGCCGTGGGAGGTGACGAAGCCGCCGCTCTTACGGCCGCCGTTTTTGTAGCTCATATCGTTGACATACTTGTCAACACCGGTCTCGCTGATCTCGATCCCCAACTCCTTGTTGGCGGTGATCATGGAGGCCAGGGCATCCACGGTCACAGCTTCTTCACTGGTCTCAATGCCTTCGGCTTCGTATATGTAGGAGATCTTCAGTGTCAGATAGCTGTTGGCATTTGCGACAGCCTGGGCTACCCGGGGATCCTCAACGGTGATGGTAGCGGGCTTTTCCTCGGTGGGAACAGAGGCAGAAGTGCTGGGAGCCAGGGTAGCAACAGCACTCTTCAGTGCGGACTTCACTGCGGTAATATCCGCGGAAGTGCCGTCGGTATGCTCCTGGGGCTCAAACTTTCTGACAGACTTGTTGTATGCAATGGTGGCATTCTTGGGAGTCACCGCAAACTGGCTGTACACAGTGTTGGAAGCCTTGTTCAGGTCATAGGTGATGATGCCATCCACAGAAACTTCCTCACCCTTGGTGGCCTTATCAAACCAGGCGTCAAAGGCCTCCTGGTTGAATGCCATGGAAAGATCCTTAGCGGTAAAGGTAAAGGTCTTGTCGTTGGCGGTGAGGGTGAGCTTATAGGCATTGAGGGTGGAGGTGATGGTGGACTGGGCCTCATCCTTGGTCATGCCGGTGACATCGATGCCGTTCAGCTGGGTGTCAGCCAAAACAGGCTCGGTAGCCTCGGTGGTCTCCTCGGTGGTCTCCTCCGTGGTTTCTTCTGTGGTCTCCACAGTGGCTTCGGTAGTGACCAAAGTGGTTACTGTGGGTACGGTGGTGGGTGCGGTCGTCTCGCCGCTGCAGGCAATGAGAACGACGGCAGCGATGATGCACAAAAGCATCGCGGTAAGCTTGCGCATAGGGTATCCCCCTTAAAAATGATATCCTCGATAGAATATCACAGTTTTTCCTATTTTGCAACTGGATAATGAAAGATTTTATGGGTTTTTCAGTGGACAATAGGGGAGATTTTTGCTATACTGAAGAAAATACGGAAGGAGACGTAGAAATGCTGAATTGCAATGTAAAGAATTACGGTGCCATAGGGGATGGAAAGATCCTCGATACCCAGGCCATTCAGGCGGCGATTGATGATTGCTCTGCTCACGGCGGCGGTCAGGTGCTGCTGGAAGGGGGAGAGTTCCTGTCCGGACGGATCGATCTGAAAGACGGAGTAGAGCTGCATATCGAACGGGATGCGGTTCTGCTGGGCTCTACGGATGTGAACGATTTTCCGGAGATCGTGACGGATTTTTGGCGGACGGAGTATGCCCCCAGGTTCAATAAGCGTTGCTTTATCTATGCCGAGGGCTGCCGGGATATTGCCATTACCGGCAGGGGCGCCATCGACTGCCAGGGCAGAGCCTATGTAGAACCCATGACCCAGGAGCAGATGGATGCCCGGCCCACCATGTCCTATGTGCGCAAGCCGTTTCCGCTTCCGGAGGGCAGCGCGCCTCTGAGCGAGGAAGTGACCATGGTCGGCGCTTACCCCCATCCCCTGGATCCCAGAAGCACCAGCCTGGCCCCTGCCCGGGTGGCACTGTTCATGGGCTGTAACAATGTGCTGGTGGAGGATGTGACCATGCGCAATCAGCCCGCCGGCTGGAGCTATTGGATCTGTGACTGTGACAATGTCCATTTCCACCGGGCAAAGATCTTTGCCGCTGTGGATATGCCCAATAATGACGGTATCCACATCAACTGCTGCCGGAACGTGACCGTGTCCGACTGCAATATCTCCTGCGGTGATGACTGCGTGGTGGTTCGGGCCTACAGCGGCCCCCTCCATACCCCCAAGGTGTGCGAAAAGGTCACGGTTACCAACTGCAATTTCACCAGCCATACCTGCGCTGTCCGGGTGGGCTGGATCGATGACGGCGTGATGCGTAACTGCACCTTCTCCAACCTGAATATTACCGAGTCCAGTACCGGACTTTGTATGTATTTGCCCAGTAACCCTGCCAAGGCCAGAATGTCCGACCAGGGCGTGGAGGATACCCTGATCGAAAACATCAGCTTCTCCAATATCAATATTGACCGCAATTACAATTTCCCGGTCCGGATCCACATTTCCAAGGATAACCGGTGCAAGGCCATCCGTAATATCTATTTCAGCAATATCCATGCCCGGTCTGCCCAAATGCCCATGATCGTGGGTCGGGAGGACTGCCATGTGCAAAATGTGTATTTCAGTGACTGCCATTTCTCCCAGCTTCCCTATGAGCAGATCCCCACGGTCTTTGCAGAGCGGATGGCAAAGCTGAACCGGCCCTTGCATGCACCGAAATTCCAATGTGTGGACAATCTGGTGTTCCATTCCACTTTCTTCAATGTCTTGTAATAGGATTCTCCCGGACCATCGGTCCGGGAGAATTAGGTGACCTATGTATACATCCTTAAATACCCACTACCGCAGCCGCTTTGGCTGTAAGGTCTACAAGCTGTCCCTGGATGGGGGCTTTACCTGCCCCAACCGGGACGGGACATTAGATACCCGTGGCTGTATTTTTTGCTCGGGGCAGGGAAGCGGTGACTTTGCCGAGGGTGGCGACGACATCGCCTGCCAGCTGGAGCGTGCCAAAGCCAGGGTCAGCCAAAAGCTTCGGGAGGGGAAATATATCGCCTATTTTCAGTCCTTCACCAATACCTACGCCCCCGTGGAACGGTTGCGGGCCCTTTACTACCGGGCCATCGAAGGGGACGATGTGGTGGGGCTAGCCATCGGCACCCGTCCTGACTGTTTAGGGCAGGAAGTGCTGGAATTGCTGAGGGAAATCAACCGAAAGAAGCCCGTGTATGTGGAGCTGGGCCTGCAGACGGTAAAAGAAGAAACCGTCCGGTATATCCGCAGAGGCTATGAAAATGCCGTGTATTTCCGGGCGGTCCAGGCCCTAAAGACCATCGGGGTCCATGTGGTGACCCATATCATCCTGGGTCTGCCGGGAGAAACTGCCGAAGATATGCTGGAAACCACCCGGCAGGCGGTGGCGGCAGGTACGGACGGTGTAAAATTCCACCTGCTCCATGTGCTCAAGGGAACGGACCTGGAAAAAGACTATTTGGCAGGGAAGTTCCAATGCCTGACCCTGGAAGCCTATGCGCAGGTTTTGAAAAATTGCCTGGCATTGCTCCCACCGGAAACGGTGGTCCACCGCATCACCGGCGACGGAGCCAAACGGGACCTGATCGCCCCTTTGTGGTCAGCGGATAAAAAAGCGGTGCTGAACTATTTGAATCAATATCTTATCGGGGAATGATCCCGTGGTAGACATTGGCAATGTAGCCGGTGTCCTTATCCCGGAAGGTATGCCTGCATTCAAACAGCCCGGAGGACTCGATAGCCTCCGGATACCGGGGGCGGAAATAGACGATCCGGATCTCCTTTCCCTTGCATTGGGCAATGATCTGTTGGATCACAGATGCCATCGTGGCGGCAGGGAAGGGATTATAGAAATAGAATACATCGTAATCTGCGTAATGGTCAAACTGACAGGCATCCCCGAAAACCGGCTGTATGGCCTTCTCCAGGCCCAGCTTTTGCAGATTGCGCTGACAGATCTGTATCATTTTTTCGTCGAAGTCGATGCCGCCGACCCGCTGAAAACCGTATTCCCATGCTTTCCAAAGAACAAAGCCCTTTCCACAGCCAATATCCAAAAAATTGGGGAATCTGGCAGGATCGATGCACCCGAAGATCTCCTTCAGAAGCTTTTGGGGTGTGGCATAATACATAGCCCCGTCATGTCTGCCCCGGTCATACATCCGGTCCGGAACGGTAAAATCCACACCCCTGCAAAAATCCCGGATGCAGGAGCAAAGCAGCTTAAACTTCCTGGAAACCGGATGCCGGGCGGCAGTTGCTTTTTTCATCATGCGCTTCAGCCTTTCTGTATTGTTAGTTGGTTATACCATACAGAAAGGCTGCATCGTTACCGACAAACCCCGAGCATCAAAACCGCATCACAAAAGACAATGGTATATCGCCTTTTTATAGTGAACTACCCCCGGTTTATGTCAGAAGCATAAACCGGGGGTGATGTTTTGCTAATCGGGCAGGGCATCTTCGCAGAATTCTTTCCCGTTCCAGTATACACAGCTGTTGTAGCCGCAGCTTTTGGCCCATTGGGAGGCTTCCCGGAAACCGTGAAGCAGATGTCTTGCGTCATGGGCATCACTGGAAAGGCAAATGGGGAGGTTTCGTTCCCCCATGGCCCGTAAAAGGAATTTGTCGGGGTAGGGGGTGGTGCGGTATCCCCGGGACATGGCACCGGTGTTGATCTCAAATACAAGATCATGCTCTGCCAGGGCATCCAGGGCATCCATAGCAGCCTTCACATACCGGGGGTGGTTGGGATCAAAGAGGGGATGGCGCTCGTTGTTTTTGGTGATCACATCAAAATGCCCGATGATCTGACAGCCGGTTCTCTCCGGGAGCTGCCCCACAAGGGCATAATACGTTTCCACCACACTGTAAATATCTCCGCCAAATTCCCCATTGGCGGCATCCATCAGGGCCTGGGAGGTGTAGTCCGTGGGATAATACTGTTCACCCACCCGGATCAGGTGGACGGAGCCTATGAGATATTCACACCACTGGGGCGGTGGGGGAGAGTAATAATCCTGCTCCAAACCCAGGTAAACGGAAAGCTGACCTTCATAGCGCTTTTTCTGCTGAAGCAATTCGGCATAATACGCCTCCGTGTTTTTCATGGCCCAGTTGTTGGGGAAGCCCAGGGGCGCATGACCGCTAAAGCCCAAAGAGTCCATACCCAGCCGGATCGCCCCCTGGATCATTTCTTCCGCAGTAGGCTGAGTCATATAATCCGAACCCGCCTAAGCGGGCCTCTGATCGCCCCAGCCTTCCTTTTATTCATTGATGGGCGTCAGCCCATCTGCTTCCTAAAAGCAAGTCTGGAACGGTCATCCATACCGCTTAGGTCGCAGATTTCTGAGCCTCCGGGCTGTTCCGAGGCAAGGCGCAAGCTTCGCAGACGGGCTTTGTGCCCTTCAAGAAGCGGCAACGCGGCATCGGAACGGCCCGGAGCCTCAGAAACGGGTTCGGATTATATGACTCAGCCTATGCTGCCCGTCACAAAACCGGGTATGGGTGTGAAGATTCTGTAAGGTCAAAATTCCCACTCCTTTCTGCTGCCATGATACCAAGCCTGACGGATAATTGCAATAGATTTTCGGCATCCTTTCCGGGATGGGGCATAAAAGATCCTCCCCTTTTCTAAGGGGAGGAAAGTATCAGGGATTCACCGCTTTTACATAGCAATTTATGATTTCCAGCAATATGGAAAATTGCTCCTCTGTCAGACGGTTGCAGAGGTTGGAGAGTACGCTCCCTCTTTCTTCGGCAAGCTTACCAAAAAGGATCTGATCACTGGCAACACCCAGGGAGGTACACAGCTTTTTCAGTGTTGGTAAAGCGATCCCCACAACGCCTCGTTCCAGGTCTGAGATATACTGTGGTGAAACATCAATTCTTTCTGCTAACATTTCTTGGGTCAATTGGGCATATTCCCGCGCAATTCGCACTTGCTCTCCAATTTGAATATTGATTTCTTTTTTCTCACGCATTATCAAATACCACCTTTCGCTATTAGTTTATCTAAAAGCGTACTTGACAAACACAATGCAATGCTATTATAATTATCAATAGCAACGATATTACAGTTTCTGAGAGAAAGAAGGAATAAGATGGCAGATATGGGAACAAAGGAAGCAGCAGAGCGATGGGGTGTTTCACAAGCGCTAGTTCAAAAGTGGTGTCGTGAAGGTAAAATCCCTACGGCGACACAAGACAAAAAAGGTTCACCTTGGCACATTCCAAAGGACACCGCTTGCCCAAATGGAAAATAAATAGAGATGAGCAGAGGAAGATTTGATAAACCGCAGTCTAAGCACTTTCCTTGGCTTTTGATCATTGCGGTAGTTGTTTTGTTTGCTGTATTTGTGCTGCTTATTTTGAAAGGATGTAACGGTGCGCCAGCGCTGAAGCAAGAAGGTGGGGCAGATCCTACTGCTACCACAGTAGAAAAGAATCCAAACTCCATTGCGATTCCTGGCTATGAAATGTTGGAACTAAAAGCAGGCAGCAAGGAGCAGTCCTTATGTATGCCAAATCCCCCACAGAACTGTTGCTATTTTCAGATCTGTCTTTATATGGAGGATGGTACTCTGTTGTGGGAGTCTGAGCTGATTGAGCCAGGAAAGACATCCAAACCAATCGTCCTGTCAAAGGCTTTGGAAAAAGGCATGTACCCCAATGCTGTCCTGCGGTATTCCTGCTATCGCATGGACGAAAATCTATCGCCCCTGAATGGGGCAGAAACCAAACTGACCCTTTGGGTCAAATAAAACAAAGGAGAACCAATTATGAAAAAGTTTTTCGCAATTGCATTGGCAGTGGCAATGCTTGCTTCTATGGCAACCGTCGCTTCTGCTGCCGAAAACACTACTACTCTTACCACCACTGTTCCTGCAGCAACCTATACTCTGAACATTCCTGCTGATCAGGAAATTCCCTTTGGCGCAACAAAAACTGATATTGGCAATGTCACAGTAACAAATGCATCTGGTTTTGCAAATGGAAAGAACCTGAAAGTAACATTGAACTATGAGCCTTTTGCAAGCGATGAAGTTGCAACTACTATTCCTTTTAAGGTTAGTATGGTCAGCGGATACAGCAGACCTTTTGATGTGCTTTCTGGAAGTAGCATTACTTTCTATGGCAAAGCTGACACAACTGTTGAGGAAACAGCAAAAGAAACCTTTACATTCGCAACAACCAATGCTAGTGGAACTACCAGTACTCACGAAGATGTAGACTATGCAGACGCATTTCGTGTTTATGTAAACAGCGCAGATTGGGGTATGGCTTTGGCTGGTGAGTATACTGCAACCATCACATTCACTGCAGAGGTAGTAGTTGAGCAATAATCTCAAGCAAAGGTTGTGCTATTATGAGAAGAAAATCCACAGCCTGTAGAATTGTTCCAGCATTATTTCTTGTGGCAATTGTTATGCTTCTGCATGTCACAGTATGGGCGCAGGAAACCACATTGACAACTGTTGTCCCCTCCAGTCACACCTTACACATTGAAGTAACTGGAAATGGCACAATTGTGGTTGATGAGGTTGCCTATACAAAGACAGCGGATGTACAAGTGCAGCGACAGCATAGACCAGAAGTCTCTATCCAAGCAGCCAATGACAGCAAGATCAAAACTGTCCTTTGGGGCAGTGAAGACATAACTGCTGCTTTCCAAGATGGAAAATGGATAGCACCAGAGATCACTGAGAATGCAGTGCTGACTGTCACCTTTGAAAAGATCAGCAGTACACCGCAGACAGGAGATTCCTTTCATCCTGTATCGTGGTTTGGTCTGCAGACATTCTCAATGCTTGGCCTTGCGGTCTGCCTGCGCAAACGCAAGACAACATATGCCTGACAATACGCATCGACCCTCCCCAAATGGGGAGGGTTTTGCTGTATAAAGAAATCCGGGAGCCGCCACAAGGGTTGCTCCCGGATGCTCTTTTATTCAATGCCGTGAATGGCGTTTTCGTAGAGGAAGTCTTTGAGGGCTTCGCTGTCGCCGGTATTGTAGTACGCTATAAGCAGGGTGTTGAACTGCTCCATGTGGCGGTCGGTGATCGTGAGAAATCCGGCACCGGCGGCAATCAGGATCTTATTGGCAAGGGTCATACTGGTGCGTTTATTGCCCTCCCAGAAAAATTGACCTCTTGTACCCCATGCAAAGGCTTCCAGGGCCTTCGTCGTGGCGGTGGTGTCTATTGTCAGGATAGTCTCTAACGCAGCCTGGGTTTGATCGAGTGCTGGAACAGGCGGTACATAGTCAGTACCGGAAATACCCACGGATCCGGTGCGGAGTTTGCCCCATTCCAGTGCTTCATTCCGGGCAATATACTCGTTCAGCTTGCACCAATATTCAAAGGTCACAGGCTCTTCCATACTGCCCAGCATAAACCGCCACGCGTCACGCATATTCAGAACAGCTTGAATATCGTCTAGCTGCACATTGGGAACATTCACGCCCTGCAGGATCGTCTTTATCTGAGGAAATGTAATGTTGCGGCTTTCCATGCGCATACCGCAGTATACATTTTCGTCCCATTTCTTTTTAGCCAGGAACAGGCTCTGCTCCGGGGTCATGTGGAATTTATCAGCATAGTTTTTCATACTGTATCCTCCGTGAACCGTTCAAATACCTTTACCGCTTTCACTGGCTTCCTTCAAAGCAATCTCAAGTTTGGCCATAAAATCAGATTTCAAACCTGTCATCTTACGGAAACTATAGCATCTTTTTGCGCAAAGCGCAACACTGATATCCTAAGGTGGCTGCCTTTGACAGCGGGATGCTGCTTTCCTGTTGCGGTGCCCGACCTGCTCCTTGCCTCGAAGGGCTACGTCGCAGGTCGACCGCGGCCACTCGCTCGGGTCGCTGTATCTGCCACAGGCAGCGCTCCCCTCGCTCCCCAGATTCTCACTGGCTTCGCCAGTTCAAATCTGTACCAGCTAATAAAAAATCAGCCATCCCGGTTGGGATGACTGATTTTTTGGAGCTGCTAGCCAGATTTGAACTGGCGACCTCATCCTTACCAAAAATATCAAGCCTTTTCTGCGCTGTTGCAGATTGTTGTATCTTATCGCCGGAAGCCCTTGTATTGCAACGGGTTTCCGTTTTTTCTTTTTGCGTCTTGCCGTACCTTGTTGCACCCTCACGGTGGCGGCTTTTCGCTACCGGTGTCGGTTTCGTTACGGTTTTTTGGATATGTCTGCCATGATGTCTTTCATTCGATCATAGGCGGATAACAAGTAATGTTTGGCTGTTTCATCATTGTCAAGTGCTACCACTCCAAAGAATTCATTAAGGGGCGCAACCAAGTTAATGAGATCGTTGATGCCAAAGGTTGCCAACATGGCTTTTTTGTCGGCGCCTAGCCGAAACTCTGCTTCAGAAGCAAAAGCCTCATACGAATATTCGGGAGGATTACTATAATGCGCAGCCGCTACCAAATCGAATAGAAATAGACGAAAGCCTGGATGTTCGCATAGTTTTGAAAGCATTTGTACTGGATTGTATACCGTGTGGCCAATTGCCTGCGTACTATCGGTCCAGGTTTTGATATTTTGTAGTGCATCTGGACTTAAACCGGTATACTCATGGGCGGCATTTAGATCTTCGTCGACCAGCGGAACAACAGATAACCCAAGCAGGTAATCGGCAGAAACATCAAGAGCATTTGCTATGTCGGTCAAGGTTTCTGTGTTGGGACTGCTTTGACCATTCATATACAGAGAAATCGTTTGCCTTTTGACGCCAATTTTTGCTGCAAGTGTTGTTTGATTCTCACCTTTAACTTTCATGCATTCTCTAAGATTTGTTGCAAATATCGATTTCTCAGCCTCAAATGCGGGCGTATTTCTTTTTGTTTTGTTTTTTTGCATTCTCTCCATCTCCTAGATTGAATTGTTATATTATGTTGCACTTGACGGCTGATATGTCCGTTATTATTGACATCCGTTTTATTTGCGGTTATAGTAGTGATAGCAACAATATGGTACACCAAAAAACAACAAAAGTCAATAGAGGAGGTAAGGAAATGAAAACTAATAGTGCTATTAAGCAGAGAGCCAAAGCAGCCGGAATTTATTGGTGGCAAATTGCTGCAAAAATTGGTGTGGCGGAATCTACAATTATCCGCTGGCTTCGTATGCCGCTCTCTGCAGAACGGGAAGCAATGATCATGGCAGCTATCAACGATCTGGCAAAGGAGGTGTAAACCATGGAACAGATGCAACCGTTTCAGAAAATCGCTGATGCCGTCAAAACTACGGGGCTATCTGCCTATTTTCTCCGGCAAGGCTGCCGAGATGGCTCTGTACCCCACATCAAAAGCGGATCGGTGTATTTTGTGAATATCCCGGCACTTTTACGGAAACTTGGGGCAGATAACAGCTATACAGCGGATGGGGGTGTTTAGAATGGACGTCACATATTCAGTAACCATTATGGATGGAAGCTGGACGGATGAAGACAGTTCACTTAATCCTGCGCTGAATTTCGGCAGCAAGTCCTGGGACGACGTTCTTACTCTGACCCGTTGGGCAACTGAAGAAGAGTATGAGGTAAGTATACAAAAAGAAAGTGGCGTCAGAGGTGGCGGCTGATGGCAGATAGCAAAGCAATCTATCTTTATATGGACTATCTGGAATTGTTCGGTGGGTACACCTTGGAACAAAGAGGAAGACTGGTTACCGCAATGCTCGAATATGCCTCCACGGGTGCGCTTCCCGAGTTTGAAGGCCCGGAGCGATATGTGTGGCCAATGCTTAGGGGGCAGATCGATCGAGATCGTGAAAAGTACAATGCCCGTTGTCGCCAGAACGCAGAAAATGCCCGTGGCCATCGCAGTGAATAACTAGCCATCGTAAGCCATTGGTTGCCGTGGCTTGCGATGGCTTGCAATGGCAGCCAATAAGAATAAGAAGGAGAATAAGAATACGAAGATAAAAGCAAAAGAGAAGAAGAGGGGGAGGAAGAAAGGGGGGCGGGGAAAGAAACCCCCGAGCGATTTTGTTGTTGCAAGGTACTTCCGGCGGATTTTCCTCTCAGTGGTGTTGGCAAGCACAAATCTCAGCTAGTTTCAGAAAAAATTTTTTTAGGCCATTTCGTTTCGTAAACAGAAAACGGCCACCGACCAAAGCCAGCAGCCGCCCTATATAGGTATCTGAACAATGCTATATTACAGGGAGGCAGCGCAAATGTCAAATGAAGAGTTGGTGGCAGCTATCCAGGCAGGCCAAGTGGAGCTGATACCGCAACTGTGGGAGAATGTCGAGAAATTGATTGCGTGGCGGGCAAATCGCTTCCTAGCTGCCATTTCCGCCACGGGTCTGTGTCACGGGGTAGAAATTGGCGACCTTCTCAATTCCAGCTATTTTGCTGTGTTAGCTGCAGTAAAAACCTACGATTCAGAGAAATGCCAATTTTCAACATGGCTTCTGTGGTTCCTCAAAACCGCCTTCGCAGAAGCCTCCGGCTACCGTACCGAAAAGCAACGAAGTGACCCGCTGCGTTACGCATTGAGCCTGGACACGCCCTTAGATGATGAAGACGGCGATGCAATAGGCGATCTGCAGGCGGATCCTGCCGCCACAATTCCCTTTGAGAATGTGGACGAGGCTATATATCGCAACCAACTCCACCAAGTACTGGATGAGTCGATCACACAGCTTCCGGCGGTGCAGACAGAAATTCTCCGCCGCCACTATTGGGACCAGCAGACATTGGAAGACATTGGTGCGGTGATAGGAAAAAGCACAGAACGGGTTAGACAGTTGAAGGAAAGGGCTATCCACACATTGAAAACCCAGCCGTTCAGTGAAAATATGGACGCATTTCTAGAAAGACATACTCCCTACTACTTAAGGGTTGGGCCGCAAGAGTTCCAACGCACGCATACATCCGCCACGGAAAGGATCGTTCTGCTCCGTGAGAGAATGAGAGAAGAAAGGAAGAGTAGATTATGACCGTTAAAGAATGGTTAACCCAATATCCTACACTGGAAGCAAAGTATTATCTGGATTGTACAGATGCGACCAAAAAGGAGGAAACCGATCAGCTCCGCAAACAGCTGGCCGCAATTCATGAGGCTATCGATGCAATTGATGATCCTAAATACAGGATTGTATTGACACTCCGATACACAGAGGGTAATGCCGGACGGCTAATGCCGTGGCGGGATGTGGCATTTGCCATGTACCATAATGATGCGGAAGCAGATCTTATGCGCGTTCACCGGCTCCATCGAAAGGCGCTCGATATGGTAAAGCTGCCCAACGGATAAAGAAATCCGGGAGCCGCCGCAAAGGGTAGCTCCCGGATGTTAATTTAGGCAATGCCTTGGATGCAATTTTCATAGAGGAAGTCCGTCAAAGTTTCGCTGTCGCCGGTGTTGTAATAGTTAACCAGCAATTCGTTGAACTTCTCCATGTGGCGGTCGGTGATCGTGAGGAAACCCACGCCTGCGGCAATCAGGATCTTATTGGCAAGGGTCATACTGGTGCGTTTGTTGCCATCCCAGAAAAACTGACCTCTTGTACCCCATGCAAAGGCTTCCAGGGCCTTCGTCGTGGCGGTGGTGTCTGCTGTCAGGATAGTCTCTAACGCAGCCTGGGTTTGATCGAGTGCTGGAACAGGCGGCACATAGTCAGTACCGGAAATACCCACGGATCCGGTGCGGAGCTTGCCCCATTCTAGTGCCTCGTTACGGGCAATATACTCGTTCAGCTTGCACCAGTATTCAAAGGTCACTGGCTCCTCCATACTGCCCAGCATAAACCGCCACGCATCACGCATATTCAGAACGGCTTGGATATCATCCAGCTGTACATTGGGAACATTCACGCCCTGCAGGATTGTCTTGGTTTGCGGGAATGTAATGTTACGGCTTTCCATGCGCATACCGCAGTACACATTTTCATCCCATTTCTTCTTAGCCAGGAACAAGCTTTGCTCCGGGGTCATATTGAATTTATCAGCATAGTTTTTCATACTGTCGCCTCCAAAATTAAATAATCGGTTCCCCGGTTTCTTTATCTACGAATGTTACCACAAGATTTGCGTCCAGGGCATCGGCAACTTTTTCCAACTCAGAAATTTTGAATGTATTTCGCTTGTATTTGTTATTAAGGTTTTGGGGAGTTTGTCCAGTCCGCCTTGCAAGCTCAGCTTCTGTCATATTTCCCCGCTTGACACAGCATAACCGGATGTATTCACGAATTTCCATTTTTATCACCTCGATAACACTATACACACATTTTTATACACTGTCAAGAAAAAAGTTGAAAAAATATAAAATAAAGTATAAAAAACAGTTGACAACATATAAAAAATAGTGTATAATTAGATCGTAAAGAGAGGAGGACAGCCGGAAGAAGGTGAACGGTAGCAGGTCACCAAGAGCCGAAAGCGTCCGATACTTCATCCCATATACCTGTGATCCGGTACACTACCCCCGGTACATGACAGCGAAGATGAGTGAAGGGCTGTCCCTCTCCCACCAATCATAAGGAGGCAAACAACATGAAAAAGTACAATCTCAGCAGCGTTATGGGTGCGGCGTGGCGGATCTTCCGCAAGGGCGTTCAGAGTTTCGCCGTGGCTCTCCGGATGGCATGGGCCAACGCCAAGGCTCACAATGTAGCCAAGGCAGAGGCCGGGGTTTCCGAAGAAACCCACACATGGACCGGTTGGCGTGATCTGGGCTATGAAGTGATTCACGAGAGCAAAGCCCTGTACCGTGCGATCCTCAGCGACCCTGCCACCAAGAGCGGCACCCGGGTAACCTGTTACTTTGGAGCTTCCCAGGTACAACCCATTACGATGTAAAGGAGGAAATATATGCACCTAACTCCAATTAAGGCAATCCGTGCCAAATGCCTGGATTGCTGCTGTGGCAATATGGCGGAGGTGCGCCGGTGTCCGGCTGAAAAATGTTCCCTGCATCCGTATCGGATGGGGCACAGACCCAAGATGGGCGCAGATACTCAGGTGGACACTCACGGCGCAGAAAATGCAGATAGCCCCCATATTTTCACGGCAGAAGCAAAAGAAGAAAGCCCCCTTGTGTGACGACCGACCAAAGTAGACACACAAGAGAGCCTTTTCCCACCACAGGGGCGGATATTGTTATTATACACCATCCGCCCCTCCAAAATCAAGGAGGAAACTAAAATGCAGAAGGAACATATCACAAACCTGTTAATCACCATTGAAACCCTGGCCGGCTATGCCGGTGAAAGCTGCCACGAATGGAAACCCGATGATAACGGCAACTTTCCTGCAGAAGCGTTTTTGTATGTGATCAAGGAAATGGCCACAGAGGCAAAGGGGTGGCTGCAAGCACTCCCTGCCACTGAGCAATAACCGGGAGGGATCTCTATGCCCTCAATGCGTAAAAAGGCCACAAAGGACGGCACACCGTTCTATGAGATCTCCGTCAGCCGGGGGCGTGGGGTATCTCGCCTCACCTCCCGGTGGTATCCGCCACAGGGCTGGAGCCAAAAGGCTATAGACCGGGAACTGACCCGCGTGGCGGCGGAATTCGAAAGAAAAGTAAAAGCCGGTGAAATAATCACTCGCGCTGAGAAACGGGAACAGGAATACCAGCAGGCTATGGAAGAAGCACAGATCAAGACCTTTCGGCAATACTGCGAAATGGTGTTTATGCCTGCGCTATCCATCCGTTGCGCAGAAAACACACGGGAAAGCTATGAAAGCAACCTGCGGATATGGATATACCCAGCGTTGGAAAATATCAAACTGCCTGAGATCACTTCCGCACAGATTTCCGCAATGTTGCTTGCTATGCAGAGTCAGGGCAAGGCCCACGGGACAGTGATCAAGGCATACACCGTATTACAGGCGGGTTTCAAAATGGCGTATATGACTGATGTGATCGAGCGCAATCCCATGGACAAGGTAGAACGGCCCAAACCCCGCAAAGGTGAGAAAAAAGAGGCCGTAGCTAATGCCTACACGGCGAAAGAATTGCAGTACATTCTATCTTGTCTAAACGATGAACCGCTGAAATGGCGCACTATGGTGCGTCTTTTGGCGGACACAGGGATGCGCCGGGGTGAGTGCTGCGCTTTGCAATGGAAAGATATTGATTTCCGGCAGAACACTATTACCATCAGCGGCAACCTGTGTTATACAAAGACCGCCGGCGTCTATATGGATACCCCCAAGAATGGAAAAAACCGGACTATCGACGTGGATCCGCAAGTAATCACGCTGTTGCGGCAGCTCCGGCAGGAGCAGGCCCGCCACGCCATGAGCAAATGGGTATTTACCCAGGACGGGAGCCCGGAGGTAATGCACCCGCAAAGTCCAACACGGTATTTATCCCAATTTGCAAAACGGTACGGGATCAGTGATCTACACCCGCACAAGCTCCGCCACAGTTTCGCCAGTGTAGCAATCACAAACGGTGCTGATATTGCCAGTGTGTCTGAAAAGCTAGGCCACACGGACAAAGCCGTCACTTTGCGTATGTACACCCATGCAGACCAGGAAAGCATAAAAAGGGCAAGTCAGATCTTCCGAGATGCTGTCAAACAAGCATAAAAACAGCCGGGCAGGGTTGATCCTGTCCGGCTAAATCTTCATCTATTTCGCTGTTATTCTGCTTTTTTACAATAAGGACACTCTATTTCTTTATATCCAACAGTTTTATAAGCTTTTTCTGCAGCCATGATGTAGTTAACATGATACGCTTTGTCCATCTCAATATCAACCAGCTCATCGAATTTCTTTCGATCATTGGGCTCCTTATATTTTCCTGTACCGTTACAATATTCGCATTTCATAATAAATTTACCCCTTTCTAACTTTTTGGGAAGCCCCTGGTAAAGGCTCGTGTCGGTTTCTGTGTTGGTTTCTGCTTCGTGGTGTTAGTGCCGTAAAAAGGAAGAAAGCCCGAAATCCGTTGGGATTCCAGGCTTTTTTTGTGGAGCTGCTAGCCAGATTTGAACTGGCGACCTCATCCTTACCAAGGAGAGGGGGGCTGCCGCCCCCCAGGTCCCCCCGCTACTGCGCTGATACTCTAAGTGTTTTTGGCTTTCTCTATGAGCGGACAGGCTTCAAGGAACAGAAGCACACCGCATCCTTTTTCATAATGGTATCTTACCACATCACCTGTTCACGATACAAGACCTTTACCTTATTCTATACACATCTGCGAGCAACCCACTACACAAACGAACAACAAAACAACATCTACGAACACCTTTCTACAAGGCCGCATACCCTGCCAACAACTATCCATCGACTTCTCAAAAAAACTTTTTGAAAAAGTTCAAAAACTTTCTTGGGGTATCCGCTCTATTGGATACCCCTTTTGGTATAATACGGGTGTAAAGAGTGAGGGACACGAAGACACGAACCGCTCAAAAATCTAAAAAATAAAAAGGCCAAAGAGCCGGAAATGAGGAAAAAACTATGTCTAACATCACTACTTCCACCAACAACACCCGCACCGCTACCTACTTCACCTTCGATCACTTCGGCAAGAAAATCGTCGGCAGCGAACAGAACTTCAAGATGTCCGGAAACCCCAACAAGCCCCAGTATGCTGCCCTGATGGCTGCTATGGAAGCACATCCCAACTACGAACTGTCCGCCGTTGCTCCCAAGGTCAAGAAGCAGACCTACGCCGGCCTGACCTGCGACCTGATGCGTGAGTATGTGCAGATCAAGGGAACTCCCGCACAGTTGAAAGAACTGGACAACCTGATCGACAACAACGAAGCCTACCCCACCATCAAGAGTTGGTTTTTGGACTACTTCAAGTGTGGCTTCACCGTTGAAAAGGCCAAGAGCGTGGTTGCTCACCACAAGCTGAACGCAAGAAAGGCTAAGGTTCGTGTCAAGGTTGCTCCCGCTGCCGTCGTGGAAATGCCCGCCGCAGCCAACTTCTAAGGCGGTGCGACCGATGGAAGTATCCTACGATGAAGCGTTGGCGGTGTGTATCGCCCACTATGCGGAAAGAGGGGTTGAGTTTCAGCCCCGTCCGCCCGAAGAAGTGTTTCGCATCTACCGGAACATCCAAAAGGAAAAAGAAGATAGAAAGCGTGTCGTAATCAAAGAGGAAATCGTATGCGGTATGAAGATACGCAGAACTGAACTGATAGACGATACTGACCCCGCCGCTTCCCAGTAAAGGGAACGGCGGGGTTTTCCTATGTCCAGGAGCAGAGAAAGTTTGGGCAAATTAGGTTAGGCGTGCGGCCGCTACTTTCATATAATTATGAGGATACTGGGGGGAGTTGCGAAGATAAAATACCTTTTCGTAGTTCGTGGCTTCGCCACTCACTACTACAAGGTATTTTATCTTCTTAGGGGTTGCCGTGGCACACGGCAACCCAATAGACCCAAAACTAAATAGAAAAAGGAGTTATAGACTATGACACTACTGGAACACTATGATAGACAAATACCCGATTACTATGACGGGATGCACAGGGACGGCTATACCCCATAGTAGATTTTATACGCACTTCGCCGGAAGATGGCAAACGCTCATTTCGCACGACAGGAAGCGGCAGAGCAGAACGAAGTGATGAATGTGAAAATCACAAGTGAGGTGCGGATCAAGTGAAAGTAAAATCAACGAAAGACCGAGAGAAAGACAAAAAGAAAAAGAAATCCATCCTCGAAGCTGAGGTAATGAGCATAATTGAAAAGAGTATGAAAGCAGCGTTAGACAAGGCTTTGGATGACATTTTCAAAGATTGGAAATGAGAAGTGCGGCAGCCCGTTTCAGCGAATGATACCCCCCGACAAGGGGAGTGCTGAAACGGGCTGCCGCTTTTGTCGTTATAGACCGTCTTACGGTCTGCTTTTCTTTTGGACGATGACGACCGCAAGAACCGTCTTTCAAATCAAAAATGCCATTTGGCGGGAGAGTTGCCCACCCGAAAACGGGATAGGGGTCTGCGTTTTTCTTTTTCCCGAAATGGGTGCCGGGGGGGTGTTCAATCAAACATCTGCTTTCGTAGACACTTTTGGATGGGGTCAAGCGGGCGGTAATCCGCCACATTTTGGCTGAAAAGTGTTCAGGAAACTCCGACCCCCTATTCCTGAACATCGTCCCGCACAAACTCCATCAGGTCTGCGGGCTGACAATCCAACACATCACAAATCTTTTCCAACGCATCCACGGGCAAGTGCTTCACAGAACCCACACAGATTGCGGACACCGTAGGCGGACGGATACCCGTCTTTTCTGCCAGTTCCTTTTGGGTCATACCCCGCAGGGCAAGCATCACTTTGACTTTGAACTTTATCACAGGCTTTCACCCCTTTCCTTTTGGCTATTGTATCACGCTTTTCGTAGTAAAGCAATACGAAAAACGAAAAAATATTTCGATTTTCGTAAAAGAAATACGAATTGCGTATTGACAAACTACGAATTTCGTAGTATAATAAAGGAGCAATGAGGGGC
>SVLB01000020.1 GCA_015068135.1 Oscillospiraceae bacterium
AGCGTCATTGCGAGGCCACTTGTGGCCGTGGCAATCCGTTCTTCTTAAGACCCAGAAAGGCTTGCTGCGCAAGATATTTTGACTTACTGCGCAAACCGGGATCGTTCGTACCTATGTACGCCGACGAGTCCGGTTTGCTTGTCTTTGCGGCTCCTTTGACCTCTGCCAGCTTGTCAAAAAAGAATTTTTTGACAAGCTGAAAAAACCTGCCTGAAAATGCATCCGCATTTTCAGGCAGGTTTTTTATGTTTGTAAGAAATTAGCCGACGAAATCGGTCTCCTCTGCGACGGGAGCCTCGGTGGTCTCCTCAACGGCCTCTTCAGCGGCTTCCTCAGCGCACTCGCACTCCTCGCACTCGCACTCTTCGCAGTCGCACTCCTCGCACTCGCACTCGGGCTTGGAGCACTTCAGCAGCTTCTTGGCCCAGGAAACGATCTTGTCACCGTAGGTGGCAATCACGTATACGGTACCGGCAACGGCAACGATGGCGCCCAGGATCTTAACAATGGTACTGGTGTTCTTCATAATCAGTTCCTCCGTTTCAGTATTTAGGATTTATACTACCAGTATAACCAAGGGAAAGGAAAAATGCAATAGAAAAAACGAAATTCAACCAAAATTTACAAATCCTTTATGGATGGTAGCCATACAGACCCCGGATACTGACTTCCCCGGAGCTGACGGTTTTTTCCTGCCCATCCGGGGTCTTCACGGTCAGGGCGCCGGCATCGTCCACAGAAATCGCCTCTGCTAAATACGTGCGGTCTGCCTGCAGCACCTGAACGGGCTTTCCCAAAGTAACGCACAACCTGCGATATTGGTCCATATCCCCAAAGGGAAGGGGCATCCGGGAAATACAGTCGATCATGGCTGCGGCAAGGGCAGCCGGGGAGATGGCGTTTCCGGTCTGCATGAGCAGGGAAGTGGCAAGGCTCTGCAGCTCCGGGGGGAAATCCTCCGGTTTTTGCAGACAGTTGACGCCGATCCCCACAATGGCGAAATCCACATCCCCGGTCTTAGGGGCGATGGACAGCTCGCACAGAATGCCGCCCAGCTTTTTACCGTCTACGACCATGTCGTTGATCCATTTCAGTCCCGGTTCCAGTCTGCTGACCTGCCTTACAGCCTCACAGGCGGCAACGCCTACGGCACAGGTCAGGTTCATCAGCTGTGCAGGGGGGCAGTGGGGTCGTAGAACAACGGAAAGATACATTCCCAACCCGGAAGGGGAGGAGAAGCTTCTCCCCATTCGTCCCCGACCCTGACTTTGGGCTTTGGCGAATACGCAGGTCCCGTGGGGGGCTCCGTTCTGTGCCAAAGCCTTGGCCTTGGTGTTGGTGGAATCCAGGGTATCATAGCAGTGAAGCTGATTTACCCAGGGATGGCTCGATGGAAGCGCTATCATATCAGTCAATATCCTTCAAAACCTCTGTAGGAGGCAGATCCAGCCCATCGGGACGGGTGACCACGTGCTTGTAATGCTTGAAGAAGGCGGCATAATAGAAGCCGTCCACAATGCGCTCGTCTGTGGTGATCTTCAGATCCACAAACTTCTTGGTGATCACGGTGCCGTCGTCCTGGACCTCGTTGACCCGGCGCTTGCGGCCAATGGCACAGAAAACAGGCAGATTGCCGAAATTGTACAGATGATGGTAGATGGGAGGAATGCCTAAGCTTCCCATAGAGGTGAAGAATACACTTCCGTGGAAGGGGCTGACCTCCAGCAGGAACTTGGGAAGCAGACCGAAATAATCTAGGGTCTTGAGAAGCCACACGGCAAACTTCAGAAACACGCCGGGGATCAAGGTCAAAGCACCTGCAGTGTTGTCAAAGCTGGAATCCAAGGCGGAGGTGTTTTTGACCTTCTCGATCTCGGTATTCAGCTTGTTGTAAACATCGACAGCGGTGTCATAGGGGGTCAGATGGACTTTGATCACCGTATCCGGGGCCTCGGTGGTCATTTCCTTTTTTACCACCATGCAGAACTGGATATCATTACCCCGGGAATAGACCTTCTGACCGGAAAGGAACCGGTTGATGGCAGGGAATTTGGCAACGGCGCGGCAATAGCTGGCCAGCATCACATGGAGAATGCCGAAATCCGTATAGCCCTCCCGGCGCTTTTGGCGGATGTAGCGCTCCACACCGGTGACTTCAATGGAGTCAGCAATGAGATTGCTGGCATCCTGCCGATCCACCATGATATAGGGGGAAACCTGGGCCATGGCGGGCAGGGTCCGCACCCGGCGGCCGTCGGAACGGTCGCCCCAGGTGGCGTGATAGGCACCGTCTGTGTGTACATGGATCGCAAGCAGTGCCAGCTCAATGCCCAGGATCATTGCCCCATCGGGGATCAGACAGGTAAATTCCCCGGCGTACAATGCACTCCGACCCAGGTAGCCCTGGGCGACCAAGGGTGCGGCGATCAGGGGCAGAACGAACCAGCAAAGGGCATTTTTGCCGGAGATGTACAAGCTGTAAAGACTGGCGATCAGAAGCATGGAAAGGCAGAAAAGCACCGTGATCATGGTCTGATAACCGCCATAGCTATAGTGGCTGAAATGGAAAGCGTAGTAGATGCACACCAGCCAAATGGGAATGGCAGTCTTATACAGCCGCTCCCGACCGGAAAAGAGAAGGTTCCCGGCAAATACCAGACAAGCTGCGATAGGCAGAACGATTTGACTCCACAGATCGGCTCCTTTCAGACCGATAAACAAAACGCGGGTCACTGCCGAGCCTGCCAGGCAAAGGATCGCCAGCCAAATAAGCGGGCTTTTGGGGTTCACGTAAAGATGTTTTTTGTTTTTCATAACACCGTAATTATAACAAAACTACAAACAAATAGCAACAAAAATATTACGAATATGGCAACAGAGAACGGATTGCCACGACCAGTTTGCGATACTCCTCGCAATGACGCTCAGAAGATCCGGCATTTTTATAGCAATGACAGCTTCATTTATAATTTCTAATTTATAACTTATAATTCTTTAATGTGTTCCGGGGTGGTGCCGCAGCAGCCGCCAAGAATTTGTGCGCCCATGGCTTTGCAGTCGGCAAGGATCCTGCCGAATTCCGCAGGCCCCATGGGGTACTGGGCAATGCCGTCGTCGCCGATCACGGGATTTCCCGCATTGGGCTTGCAGACGACAGGGCATTTCACTCCCCGGCGCAGCTTGCTTACCAGGGCTGGGGTCATGGCATCTGCGGCAACGCAGTTGAAGCCCACGGCGGCGGCACCGGCTTTTTCCAGCTCCTGCAATACGGGCAGAGCATCCCGTCCGGAAAACAGAGCCCCATCGGATTGCATGGTAAAGGTATAGATCACTGTGTCGGCACCCTCCAGCTCGGCGGCGGTAAGGATGGCCTCCGCCTCTGTGGGATACATCAGGGTCTCAGCGGCCAAAAAGTCGGCACCGCCGTCAATAAGCCCCCGGATCTGACGCCGGTAGTTTTCTACCAGGATATCAAAATTGGCCTCGTCCCAGCTGTCCACATACACAGCCAGGGTGGTCAGATCACCACCCACCAAAAGGTCAGGGGCTACGGATTTGGAAAGGGCCACCAATTGGGCGTTGACCTTTTCGGTTTGAGCCTCCAGCCCCACCCGGGCCAGGGCAATGGGCTGGGCCTGGAAGGTGGGGGCATAGACCGCCATGGAACCGGCTTCGCAGTAAGCCCGTTGCAGGGCGATCAGCTTGTCGGGGTTTTCCAGCACCCAGCTTTCGGTACAGCAGCCCCGGGGCATACCGGCCTTTTGCAGATTGGAGCCGGTGGCACCGTCCAGGATCAGGGGCTTTTGCGCCAAAATGGCATGAAATTGTTCTTTTGTGAGCATAGGATCCACCTGCGTTTCAAATTATCATTTTTTGTTTATTATACCTGCCGCCGGGCAATAATGCAACTAAAGATTGACTGCCGTGGAATAATTTGGTATCATAGAGGAAATTTGACAATAAGGAGACTTTACCATGAAAAAGACTGTTTTAAGAGAATACGCCAAGCTGATCGTTAAGTGCGGCCTGAATATTCAGAAGGGGCAGGATGTCCTTGTGTATGCCGACCTGGATCAGCCTGAGTTTGTGCAGATGGTGGTGGAGGAGGCCTATAAGCTGAAGGCCCGCCAGGTCACCGTCCACTGGAACTATCAGCCCCTGGACAAGGTCCATAACCGGTACCAGACGGTCAAGACCATGTCTGAGGTACCCCAGTGGGCCAAGGAGCGTCAGCAGTACTACTGCGATACCCTGCCTGCCCGTCTGCACATCATTTCCGAGGATCCCGATGGCCTCAAGGGCATGAATATGCAGAAGGTCGCCAAGGCGAGAAAGGTGACCTATCCCATCTTAAAGCCCTATATCGATGCCCGTGAGGGCAAGCAGCAGTGGTGCATTGCCGCGGTTCCCGGTAAGGCCTGGGCAAAGAAGGTATTCCCCGGACTGCGTACCAGTGCCGCTGTGGAGAAGCTTTGGGAAGCCATTCTCTATACCTCCCGGGTCAATGAGGATCCCATCGCCGCCTGGGAAAAGCACAATGCCGACCTGAAGGCCCGTTGCGACTACCTGAATGCTTTGGGTATCGAAAGCCTGCACTACACCGCCGAAAACGGCACCGACCTGACCGTGGGCATGATCCCCGAGGGTCGCTTCGGTGGCGGCGGCGATACCAGCCTGCAGGGTATTTACTTTAACCCCAATATTCCCACCGAGGAGTGCTTTATCTCTCCCATGAAGGGTAAGGCAGAGGGCATCGTCTATTCCACCAAGCCCTTGAGCTACCAGGGCCAGCTGATCGAGAACTTCTCCATGCGCTTTGAAAACGGCAAGGTGGTTGAGGCCAAGGCAGAAAAGGGTGAGGAGCTGCTCAACACCCTCATCAATATGGACGAGGGTGCCGCCTACCTGGGCGAGTGTGCCCTGGTTCCCCAGCAGAGCCCCATTTGCCAGAGCGGCATTCTGTTCTATAATACCCTGTTCGATGAAAATGCCGCCTGCCACCTGGCGATCGGCATGGGCTTCCCCGATACCATCGACAACTATCAGAACCGTACCCTGGAGGAGTGCAGAGCCCTGGGCATCAACGACTCCATGATCCACGAGGACTTTATGATCGGCTGTGATACCATGAATATCGATGCCACCACCCGTGACGGCAAGGTCGTTCCCATTTTCCGTAACGGTAACTGGGCATTCTGAAATAAATCGAAAAAAATCTAAAAAAACACTTGCATTTATTCCAAGACTGTGATATTATATCCCAGCGATTAACGATTGCTGGGGCAATTATGCCCTTTTATCATGGAAGAAAGAGGTGAACGTAATGAGAGAAGGCATCCATCCCAACTATGAGCAGACCACCATCCGCTGCGCTTGTGGTAACGTGTTTACTACCGGCTCCACCAAGAAGGACATCCGTGTTGAAATCTGCTCCAAGTGCCACCCTTTCTATACCGGCAAGCAGAAGCTGGTTGACACCGGTGGACGTGTTGACCGTTTCAACAAGAGATTCAACCTGAAGTAATTAAGAAAACCTCACCGAGATTTTTCGGTGAGGTTTTTTTATGCCCTTTCCTGCAAATAACAGTTGTCTAAGGAGAAAAAATGTGGTATAGTATCATGTGATAAAATATAATGGAGGCACTATGGAAACGACCTTTGAGACCAAGCAGGATCGGGCAGTTTTGGTGGGACTGAATGCCGATTGCTTTACCCAGGCTCAGACCGCAACAGACGAGACCCTGGAGGAGCTGGAGGCTCTTTTGGAAACCGCCGGTGGCTTTTGCACCGGTAAGGTCCTGCAAAACCGCCATACCCCCGATGCTCATAGCTTCATCGGTGAGGGCAAGGCACAGGAAGTCAAAATGCTTGCCGAGTTTACAGAAGCGACCATGGTGGTGTTTGATAACGAGCTGTCTCCGGGGCATATCCGGGCCCTGGAGGAGATCCTGGAGCTTCCGGTGCTGGACAGAAGCGCACTGATCCTGGATATTTTTGCCCAGCGGGCCAAGACCCGGGAGGGCAGACTTCAGGTAGAACTTGCCCAGTATAAGTATCTTTTGCCCCGGCTGGCAGGTATGGGCAAGAGCCTTTCCCGGCAGGGCGGCGGCATCGGTACCCGTGGCCCCGGTGAGACCAAGCTGGAATCGGACCGCCGGCATATCCGGGAGCGGATCAGCCGCCTGGAGACGGAGCTTGCCCAGGTGCGGCAGGTCCGCGGGGTCCAGCGCCAGCGCAGAATGAAAAACTCCGTCCCGGTGGTTGCCATCGTCGGTTATACCAACGCGGGAAAATCTACGCTCCTCAATCAGCTGACCGATGCGGGGATCCCTGCCAACAACCGGCTGTTTGATACCCTGGATACCACATCCCGTCTTCTGACGGTGTCCGATAACCTGGATGTGGTGCTGTCGGATACAGTGGGCTTTATCGCCAAGCTTCCCCACCATTTGGTAGATGCCTTCCGGGCGACCCTGGAAGAATTGGAATATGCCGATTTACTGCTTCATGTGATCGATTCGGCAGACCCCAACCGGGAGGAGCATATTGCCGTGGTGGAGGGCCTGATCGCCAAGCTTGCCAAGCCGGAGACACCGGTATTGCGCTGCTATAACAAAGCGGATCTTGTTGAGCCGGAGGATATTCCCATCGGGCAGGATGTGGTAAAGATGTCTGCCCGGAACGGCACCGGTATGGAAGAACTCCTGTCTGCCATTGAAAGGGCTCTGGGCCATGCCCGGCATCATGTGGTGGTGGAGCTGCCCTATTCCATGGGCGGCATGGTGGATACCCTCCATAAAAATGCCCAGGTTTTGCAAGTAGAGTACGGGCAGGGGATCCGGGTGGAGACCATTGTGGATCCTATTTTGTACGGACGGCTGAAAGAATATCTGATCGAGGAGAAATGACCGTGGACGAATACCTGGTCCCAACCGCCTTCGGAGAGGATGAATTTATAGAGAAGAAATCCCGCTTTATCGGCAGAGTTTGGCCGGTGGAGACCGAAGAGGAGGCGCTGGAAAAGATCCAGCAAATGAAAAAACAGCATTACGATGCCACCCATAACTGCTGGGCCTATGTGATCCGGGACGGGGCTATGCGCTTTTCCGATGACGGAGAGCCGGGCGGTACAGCGGGAAATCCCATGATGCAGGTGCTGCAAAAAGAGGGGCTTTTCAACGTGGTGTGCGTGGTCACCCGTTATTTTGGCGGTGTGCTTTTGGGGGCGGGCGGCTTGGTCCGTGCCTATACCAAGGGCGCCAAGATCGCCGTGAATGCGGCGGGAAAGAGCATGAAACGGGTGTGGACGGTGCTGTATCTGCCCTGCCCCTACACCTATTACGAGCGCATGAAGCTGGAGATCGCCGCCTTTGAGGGCGTGATCCGGGATACCCAGTTTGCCGCGGAGGTGGAGTTGGAGGTTTTGGTGGCAGAGGGAAAGACCCAGGCCTTTTTGGACAGCGTCACCGATATGACCGCCGGTACAGTAGAAGCCCTGGAGATCGGCAAAGAATACCGGGCATTTCCTGTTTAGCGGATGATACATTTGTTACTAACAAGGAGGCTGTGCGGATGGAGATTCGGCAGTTACTGGAGGAAGAAGAACATAAACGCCTGGACCCCAAGGCGGCATTTTCCGATGAGAGCCGGGGCAGACTTCGCCCCTATGAGCCGACCCCCGGGGATGTACGCACCTGCTACCAGCGGGACGTGGACCGGATCGTCCACTGCAAGGCATTTCGTCGGCTGATGCATAAGACCCAGGTGTTCTTACAGCCTGAGGGAGACCATTACCGCACCCGCATGACCCACACCCTGGAAGTGGCACGGATCGCCCGGACCATGGCAAGGGCGCTGCATCTGAATGAAGACCTGGCAGAGGCAGGCGCTATGGGCCATGATTTGGGACATACTCCCTTTGGCCATGCCGGTGAAACGGCTCTGAGCGAAGCCATGGGTCAGCCCTTCCGCCATAACGAGCAGAGCCTCCGGGTGGTGGATGTGTTGGAAAACGGAGGCGCAGGCCTGAATCTTACTTATGAGGTCCGCATGGCGATCCTGGGTCATACCGGCGACTTTTGGCCGGAGACCATGGAGGGAAGACTGGTGCGCCGTGCCGATCAGATCGCCTATGTCAATCACGATATTGACGATGCCATCCGAGCGGGGATCCTCACCGATGAGGACATTCCCCGGTCCATATCCCGGCTTTTGGGGCATTCCCACAGCGACCGGATCAATACTCTGGTCTGCGATGTGATCGATACCTCCCGGGAGGCAGGGCAGGTCATGCTCTCACCGGAAATGGAAAAGACCCTGGCGGATCTGCGCAGCTTTATGTTTGAGCGGGTCTACCGTAACCCTGTGGCAAAAGGGGAGGAGAGTAAGGCCAGGGATATGCTCAAGCGGCTGTATGAATACTATTTCACTCACCCCGAAGCCATTCCGGAGGACTTCCAGCCCCAGCTGAGCTTCGACGGCATGGAACGCACCGTCTGTGACTATATTGCCGGTATGACGGATAAATACGCAGTAGATAAATATACGGAGCTGTTTATCCCTATGGGATGGCATATCCGCGGATAAACGGAGGAAATGAATCGTGAGACTGTTATCAACAAAGGATAGAGTATGGAGCTGGCTGCTGATCGTGCTGCCGGCCTTGATCCTGATCGCCAGTCTGATCCCCGGGATCATGCAGATGTATGACAATGTGCAAAAACAGTATGTGGCCTGCGGCCTTCTGAATATGCCCGGCGAGGAGACCGCCATGCACAATATCCGCCTGCCGTTGCTTGCGGCCCTGGCCTATTGGGTGATCCTGGGCGTTATGTACTATAGAAGCCAGGGCCTTGGTACACTGAAGGCGATTATGATCTTCGGCTTTTTGTGTGCCTTCCTTTTTGCCATTGCCCTGATCGTAAAGGCCAATTCCGTGAACATTACCCTGGTGAAGGGAATGCCCTACGGACTTTTACCCATTGCCTGTCTGGCGGTATCGGTGCTGTCCATCGTGCGGCTGAAGATGGAGGAAAAGAATTACGAATTTGACTGATTAGCCCGATTTATTACCCATTAACCATAGTATTCTGTCAATAAGAAAGAAAGGAGACGGTTTTATGGCATTTCCTGCGGCATTTATCGATGAACTCATCGCCCGCAATCCCATCGAGGACGTGGTGGGCCAGTATGTGACCCTGCGCAGAAGCGGCGCCAATCTGTTTGGGCTATGCCCCTTCCACGGAGAGAAGACCGCCTCTTTCTCTGTGGCACCGGATAAGGGGATCTACTATTGCTTCGGCTGCCATAAAGGCGGCGGTGCCATTAACTTTATGATGGAGCTGGAGGGCTTAAGCTACCCGGACGCGGTGCGCAATCTTGCCCAACGGGCGGGAATGGAAGTGCCGGAGGACGAGCAGTATCAGAGCCGTTACCGTCAGCAGGAGCGGCTTTGGGCCCTCCATAAGGAGGCGGCCCGGTTTTTCCACAGCCAGCTGTATGCCCCCGTTGGCAAGGCGGCTTTGGCGTATGCCATGGGCCGTGGGATGCCCAAGTCCACCCTGATCAATTTTGGCATCGGCTATGCCCCGGACAGTTGGGACAGCCTGGTAAAGGCTATGCGCGCCAAGGGCTATACCGATGAAGAGCTGAAAGATTCCGGTCTTGTGACCGTCTCTCAAAAATCCGGGAATCTCTTTGACCGGTTCCGGGACCGGCTTATGTTTCCCATTATCGATACCCGGGGCAATGTGATCGGCTTTGGCGGGCGGATCATGAACAACAAAGATCCCAATGCTGCCAAATACCTTAACTCCCCGGAGACCAAGATCTTCAACAAACGCAAAAATCTCTTTGCCCTGAACCTTGCCAAAAAGTCCAAGCTGGGCTACCTGATCCTGGTGGAGGGCTACATGGATGCCATTGCTCTGCATCAGTACGGCTTTGACTGTGCGGTAGCCTCCCTGGGAACCTCCCTGACAGAGGAGCATGCCACCCTGATCTCCCGATATGTAGAGCAGGTAGTTCTGATCTATGATGGAGATGAGGCCGGTCAGCGGGCCACCCGTCGGGCCATCCCCATGCTGGAAAAGGCAGGGATCCAGGTAAAGGTCCTGAAAATGCGGGATGCCAAGGACCCGGACGAGTTTCTGAAAAAGTTCGGACCGGACCGGTTCAAGCTGCTGCTGGAGGAATCCTCCAACCGGGTGGAATACCAGCTTGCGGATATCCGAAAGAAATACGATATTCGGGAGGCAGACCAAAAGGTACGCTATGTCCAGGAGGCGGCGGAGCTGATCTGCACCCTGGATAGCTCTGTCAAACGGGAGGTCTACGGCACCCGGGTAGCGGAAGCCGCCGGGATCACCTACGATGCGGTGAAGCTGGAAGTAAATAAGGCATTCAAACGGCGGATCGCCCGGGAAAAGCGGAAGCAGGAGGCGATCGATCTTGCACCGGTAAAGGCCTTACAGCCCCGGGACCGTTCCATCCGCTATGACAATGTAAAATCCGCCGTGGCGGAAGAGGGGCTCCTGGCCTATGTCCTGAAGGATCCGTCCCTGCTGCAGCAGACAAAGCAGCTGAAGCCGGAGCATTTCTCCGTGGAACTGTTTGGGCGCGTGTTCCGCCAGTTCACACAGCGGTATGAAGCCGGGATGGATATTTCTTTGGGCGTGCTGGAGGATGTGACTTCCCAGGAGATGAACCACCTGACTGCCACAGTACACCGTCATTCTGAGCCTGTGAGTGAAGCGGCTTTTCGGGATTTTGTGCAGACGGTGCTGTCACAGAACCGGGGCCAGCAGGTGTCAACGGATGACGATCTGATGGCCCTGCGGAATCAGTTAAAAGAAAGAAAGGGAACCGGTGGATGAGTTCTGTTTTACAAAGAGAAAACACTCACGATGAGGATATGCGCCTATATCTGCATCAGATCCGGCAGTATCCGCTGCTTACGGCCCAGGAGGAAAAGGAATTGGCCCTGGCCAGTGCTGCCGGGGATCAGGATGCTATCCGAAAGCTGGTCAGCTCCAATCTGCGACTGGTCGTGAGTATCGCAAGGGACTATGCCGGACGGGGCGTGCCTCTGCTGGACCTGATCCAGGAGGGGAGTATCGGGCTTTTGGTTGCGGCGAGAAAATTTGACCCCAGCCTGGACTACCGGTTTTCCACCTATGCCACCAAATGGATCCACCAGGGTGTCAGCCGTTGTATTTTGAACCACGGCGGTCTGATCCGGGTGCCGGTGCGCACGGCAGAGCGGATGCGCAAGCTCAGCCATATCCAAAATGATCTGCGGCAGACGCTCCACCGGGAGCCTACTGTGGAAGAGCTTGCCGAGGCCTGCCAAATGGATGCGGATAAAGTGCAAAAGACATTGGACCTGATCCCCCAGGTGTGTTCTTTGGACACGCCTGCCGGTGAGGACGATACTCTGCAGGCCCTCCTGGAGGATATCCATGCGCCGGAGCCCCAGGAGGCGTTGGTCCGTCAGGAATTGAAGGACACCATGGACGCGCTGCTGGACCGCCTGACACCCCGTCAGAAGGAGGTCATGCGCCTGCGCTTCGGTATGGAGGACGGTGTGTGCTACAGCCAGGAGGCGATTGGCACACGCCTGGGGATCTCCAAGGAGCGGGCCAGGCAGATCGAGCAGGAAGCGGTGAAAAAGCTGCGAAAGCTGAGTGCAGATTTGGATTTAGAGGAGTTTTTGGATTGATGGAGTTTACATTTGCGGCAAGCCCCTGGGAGGGAATGGAGGCCGGGCAGACCCTTTCTGCCGCCCAAGCCCTGACGGTGCTTGCGCCCCTGGATGATACCGATGCCCAGGATGCCCTGGACGAACTGGAACAGCTGGGCATTACCCTGGATGCTTCCACCTTGCCCATGTACAGCGGAACCGGAGAGACTGCGACCCGACTGTCTTTGGAGCGGAAGCTGGCAGCCCAGGGAGATCTGATGGGCAGCCTGGAGGAAACGGATCCTCTGCGCCTTTATTTGGAGGAATTGGCCCACACCCCTGCGGCAGGAGATGTGAATATCCTGGCTATGGAGTATGCCCGGGGGGATGAGGCGGCTGCCCAGCGGCTGACGGATCTGATGCTTGGCACCGTGGTGGAGGAAGCCCGGGGCTATACGGGCCGGGGCGTACTGCTGCTGGATCTGATCCAGGAGGGCAGTATGGGCCTTTGGCAGAGCATTCTGCAATATACCCAGGGAGAATTCCAGCCCCACGCCCTTTGGTGGATCCGCCAGTACCTTGCCAAGGCTGTGACGCTCCAGGCCAGAGCCGACGGCGTGGGCAGAAAACTGGTGGAGGCCATGGAGGATTACCGCAGTGTCTGCGACCGACTGTCCGGGGAACTGGGCAGAAACCCGGACCGACAGGAGATCGCCCAGGCCATGCACATCACCCCGGAGGAATTGGAGGCGGTGACGGACATTTTGGAGACCGCCAGAACCATGGAATACTTAAAGCCCCGTCAGCCGGAGCCGGAGGACCCCGAGGAGACTCAGGCGGTGGAGGATACGGCGTATTTCCAAATGCGCCAGCGGATCGCAGAGCTTATGTCCAGCCTGACCGAGCAGGAGGCGAAGCTTCTGACCCTGCGCTACGGCCTGGAAGGGGGACTTCCCATGCGCCCTGCGGAAGCCGGTGCCAAGCTGGGACTGACCGCCCGGGAGGCAGAAGCTATGGAAGCTGCCGCCCTGAGCAAACTGAGGAAACAATAAATTCCGATTTATCGCACTGTTTGCACTGCACTCGTAGGGGCCGATGCCCACATCGGCCCACACGCACTGCGGTAATTAGGGCCGATGTGGGCATCGGCCCCTACGACAGGGTATTCGATAAATTGGAATTAAAAAAAGAAATGAAAGGTGAATCGTTATGCCTAAGACCTATTCCATCGCCATTGACGGCCCTGCCGGTGCGGGCAAAAGTACCATTGCCAGGCGCCTTGCGGCAGAGCTGGGCTATTACTATGTGGATACCGGTGCCATTTACCGCACCGTAGCATATTTTTTGGACCTTTTGGGCATCAGCCCCAAGGATATTGACGGGGTATCCCGTTATATCGATGAGCTGACCGTGGAAATTGAGTACGATGAGGACGGCAAGCAGCACATGATCATGAACGGCATGGACGTGACCGAGGATATCCGCACCCAGGAGATCTCTCAAAAGGCCAGCCTGGTGTCTGCCCATGCCATCGTCCGGGATATGCTGCTGGACATGCAGCGGGATGTGGCAAAGCGGCATAATGTGGTCATGGACGGACGGGACATCGGTTCTGTGGTGCTGCCCAAGGCCACTGTGAAGATCTTTCTGACTGCCGATGCCGAGGTCCGTGCCAAACGCCGTTGCGATGAGCTGATCGCCAAGGGACAGAAGGCCAATTTCGAGCAGGTCCTCAAGCAGATCCAGCAGCGGGATTATCAGGATACCCATCGGGAGGTGGCACCCCTGAAAATGTGCCGGGATTCTGTGAAGCTGGATACTTCCGAGCTGGACATTGACGGTGTGCTGGCAGCCATGAAAACCATTATCGCGGAGAAGATCCCCCTATGAGTATTGTAGTAGCAAAAAACGCCGGCTTCTGCTTCGGTGTGAACCGGGCAGTGGAGCTGGTGGAGCAGGCGGCCGGTCAGGGCAGGGAAGTGGTGACTTTGGGTCCCATTATCCATAACCGCCATCAGGTGGACCGATTTGCCCAAATGGGTGTGCAGGTGATCCATGAGCCCAGCCAGGCAAAGCCCGGACAGACGGTGGTGATCCGTTCCCACGGAGTAACCAAAGCCGTATATGATGCCCTGGAAGCTATGGGGGTGCAGATCATCGATGCCACATGCCCCTTTGTCAAGCGGATCCATGGGATCGTAAGCAACGCCCGGCAGGAGGGAAGACTGCCCCTTATCATCGGCACCCGGGATCACCCGGAGGTGGAGGGCATTGCCGGCTGGTGTGACGATTGTCGGATTTTCCAGACCCCTCAGGAACTGGAAGAATGGATAAAATCCACCCCGGAAGCGGCAAATTTGCCAATCTGCATAGTTTGTCAAACGACATCCACTGAAAATTTGTGGAAATCGTGCGTTAAAATCGCAAAAAAAGAGTTTACTAACTTGAAAATTTTTGATACAATATGTAAAGCAACCGAATTTCGGCAGGATGAAGCGGCGAAATTAAGCGCCCTGTGTCAGGCTATGGTCGTTGTGGGAGATGCATCCAGCTCCAACACGGGCCGCTTGGCTATGATCTGCCGGGAGCACTGTCAAAAGGTGGTTCTTGTGGATAATGCTGCAGAATTGGAACCCGGTTTTTTTGACGGTGCAACTACTATCGGAATCACGGCCGGTGCCTCGACTCCGGCGTGGATTATAAAGGAGGTCAACAAGACTATGAGCGAAATTACTAATGTTGAGGCTGTACAGGAGGAGAACTTTGCAGAGCTTCTCGAGCAGTCCATCAAGACTTTAAATACAGGAGATAAGGTTACCGGCATCGTTACCGGCATTGGCTCTACCGAAGTCCAGATCGACCTGGGCACCAAGCACGCCGGTTACATTCCTTATGATGAAGTCAGCGCAGATCCCAACCTGAAGCCCGAGGATATCCTGAAGGTGGGCGACGAGATCGAGGTCTTCGTGGTTCGTGTCAACGACCAGGAGGGCACCTGCCAGCTGAGCAAGAAGAAGCTGGACGGCATGAAGGTATGGGACGAGATGGCTACCTGGTGCGAGGAGAAGACCGTCGTTGAGGGTACCATCACTGAGGAGAACAAGGGCGGTCTGGTTGCCAACATCAAGGGCATCCGCGTGTTCATCCCCGCTTCCCAGTCCGGCATTGCCAAGGGCGGCGACATGACCGGTATGGTCGGTCAGACCGTTTCTCTGAAGATCACTGAGGTCAACCGTGCCCGCCGTCGTGTTATCGGCTCCATCCGCGCCGTGACCGCAGAGGCTCGCAAGGCTGCTCAGGAGAAGATTTGGGCCGAGATCGAAGAGGGCAAGAAGTACCACGGTACTGTCAAGTCCCTGACTTCCTACGGCGCATTCGTGGACATTGGCGGTGTTGACGGCATGGTTCACGTTTCCGAGCTGAGCTGGAACCGGATCAAGACCCCCGCTGAGGTCGTTTCTGTGGGCGACGAGATCGACGTTTACGTCATTTCCTTCGATCCTGCCAAGCACAAGATCTCCCTGGGCTACAAGACCGCTGAGATGAATCCCTGGAATCAGTTCATGACCAACTACAATGTTGGTGATGTGGTGGATGCCAAGATCGTCAAGCTCATGACCTTCGGCGCTTTCGCTGAGATCATCCCCGGCGTTGACGGCCTGATCCACATTTCTCAGATCGCTGACAAGCGCATTGGCAAGCCTGAGGATGTCCTGTCCGAGGGTCAGCAGGTCCAGGTGAAGATCACCGATGTGGACGCTGAGAACAAGCGCATCTCCCTGTCCATCCGCGCTCTGCTGGAGAGCACCGAGGATGAGGCTGCTGAGGAGACTGCCGAGGAGACTGCCGAGGAGACCACTGAGGAGTAATGCTACATACCGGGGCTTGCATAAGCCCCGGTTTTCTATATCAAGGAGTAAACTATGGCCAAAGGACATATCCGCATCATTACCGGCTCTGCCCTGATCGCCTTGCAGGCCCTGGCGGTGCTGGGAAATCCCGACGGAGGATTTTTCTTCATACCGGAACTGTGGCTGCAATCTTTATTGTATCTTTTGGGCTACTGGGGACATGGCATTGTGGGATTTATTTTGGTAAAAACCGGTCTGAATGCCAAACGGACCTATGAACCGGTTTCTCTTCTGCTCCATAAGCCCCAAACCGGCGTCTTTGCCTGGATCCGCTATCTGTTCACGGGTATTACGGTGGGATACTTCCTGCTTTTGGGCTACCGGTGCATCGAGATTTTTGCATCGGTCACACGGCTGATGAACCTTTCCCTGCTCTATTATCACCTGCTTTTGCTCCTCGCCCACGGGTTTTTGGCGGCGTATCTGGTGGGCTTTGTGGGGAAAAGGCCCTCCCATCTGCTGTCGGCAGTGCTGGGCTTTTCGGCGGCAGGCAATGGGTATTTGTTCCTGACGTATTTTGCTTTGACCTTCCCGCTGTGCATAGGCTTTTTGGCAGGTGCGGCACTGTACGGCTTGCTGGCGGTGTACCTGCTCCGCCCATGCCCTGTCCCCACTGTGATCCGAACCCTGGGTGGCGCCGGAGCGGTATTGCTGCTTTTGTTTGGCGTTTTGTACTGGTTTGGGATCGGTAACACTCTGCCATGGGATCTTGGCTTGCATCTGACTGTTTTTGTATACACTGTGGCAGCACCACTCAATACGATTGGAGGAAATGAAAATGGTTAAGCACATTGTTCTTTATACCCTGAAGGAGGGTGTTGATAAGCCCCAGGCGGTGGAGATCATCCGCTCCGTCCTGGAGCCCCTGGTCGGGGTGATCCCCGGCCTGACCCACATGGAGATCCGGCCTGCCTACGAGGGCGGCATGGACTATGCGCTGTATTCTGAGTTTGAAAGCCGGGAGGCCCTGGCAAACTATGCCTCCCATCCTGCCCACCAGGAGGCCAAGACCCATTTTTGGGATTTCCTGGACCAGCGCTTCTGCGCCGATTACGAATACTAAAAACTAACAAAAGCGCAATGGATTTCCCATTGCGCTTTTGTTATTTATCTGCTATAATGAAACAAATATAGCTAAAAAGGACGAAAGAATATGCAAGAGATGACCTTTGCCCAGCTTGGCCTTTCCGAGGCCATGCTCAAAGCCCTGGAAAAGAAGGGCTACGGCTACCCGACAACCATACAGCAAGAGGCGATCCCCCACTTTATGCAATGGCGGGATGTGATCGCCAAAGCCCCCACGGGCACGGGCAAGACCTTTGCCTTCGGCATTCCTATGATCGAGCATGTGGATCCGGAATGCCCCGATGTCCAGGGACTGATCCTGGCACCTACCCGGGAGCTGGCCATTCAGATCGGCGATGAGCTTCGGGGTCTGCTTACTTATTATCAGGGGATCCGTGTGGCAGTGCTTTACGGTGGTGCCGGTATCGTGGGTCAAGCAAAGCAGCTGGAAAAGAAGCCCCAAATCGTGGTCGCCACCCCCGGCAGACTCATGGACCATTATAACCGGAAGAATATCCGCCTGGACAAGATCCAGACCGTCGTCCTGGACGAGGCGGACCGGATGCTGGATATGGGCTTTTTCAAGGATGTGACCCGGATCATCGATAAGGTGAAAAACCGGAAAAACCTGGGCCTGTTCTCCGCGACCATTTCCCAGGAGGTCATGACCGTTTCCTGGATGTATCAGCGGGATGAGGTGGAGATCACCGTAGAGCCGAAGAGCCAGGACCGCCCGGATATCGACCAGTACTGTATTACCGTTACCCCCCTGGAGAAGGCAGAGACCACCCTGCGGCTGATCCGCACCCAGGGCTATGAACGGGTGATGATCTTCTGTAACACCAAGCATATGTGCCAGCGGCTCTCCGACGATTTCCGCAGAGCCGGTGCCGATTGCGACTGCATCCACGGCGACATCCGTCAAAGCCAGCGGGAAAAGACCATGCAGCGTTACCGGGACGGTAAGCTTGCCATCCTGATCGCTACGGATGTGGCCTCCCGGGGCATTGATGTGGACGATGTGGACTGTGTCATCAACTTTGATGTGCCGGAGGAGAACGAGTACTATGTTCACCGGATCGGCAGAACGGGCCGTGCCAAGCGCAAGGGTGTTGCCTGGTCCATTGTGGGCAACTTCCCGGAGAAGGCCAAGCTGGATGAGATCGCCAAGTATTCCAATTATACGATTCTGCCCATGCTTCTTGAGGAGGACGGGAGCCTGAAGGAAGAAGAAGTCAAGGCACCTGTGATCAAGAAGCGGTTCCGTTGACCGGGGCTGAAAGGGGCTTTCTGCTGCTGACCTCCCATTTGGGGGACCCTGAGAGAAAGCCTCTGACGGTGGCGCAGTTTCGCAATCTCCATAAACAGATTTCTAAAACCCCTCTGCCCCGGGAGGAACGGGAACTGTGTGAAAAGGATCTTGTTTCCATTGGCATCTCCCGGGACTTTGCAAATCGGATTGTGACTTTGCTGGAAGGGGAAGACCAGCTGGACTGGTACCTGAAAAAAGCAAAAGACTGCATACCCATTACCCGGGCATCTGACCGCTACCCCATTTCCGTACGCAAGCGCCTGGGACTGGACAGCCCCGGATGCCTGTGGGCCAGGGGAGACCTGAGCTATTTGGAACTTCCGGGGGTCTGCCTGGTGGGAAGCCGGAATTTGGAGCCGCTGAATGCGGCCTTTGCCTGGGAGGCCGGGCGTCAGGCGGCAATACAGGGCTATGTCCTGATTTCCGGAAACGCCAACGGTGCCGATCAGGCAGCCCAAAACGGTGCGCTGGAAAACGGCGGCAAAGTCATCAGTGTGGTGGCTGACCGGCTTTTAGACCATCCTGCCAAAGAAAATGTTCTGTATCTTTCGGAAGAGGGATATGATCTGCCCTTTTCCGCCATTCGTGCCCTGAGCCGAAATCGGGTGATCCACACCCTGGGAAGTCTGGCCCTGGTTGCCCAGTGCAGCCTGGGAAAGGGCGGCACCTGGGACGGTACGGTAAAGAACCTGAAAAACCGTTGGACACCGGTATACTGCCTGGATGATGGGTCTAAGGCAATGGACGCCCTGGTGCAAATGGGAGCGCAGCCTATTTCCGGTACAGATCTGTGCAAATTGAAGGATTTAACGCCGGATATTCCCTGGCTTTTTGAATAGGAGGCTATCTATGAAGAATCAATCCCCCATAGGCTGGGTGATTCACCGTCTGCGAAGATGGGTCCCGGCGGTTTTATTCCTGACTTTTGGCACCATGGTCAATGCGATCCTGTCGGTGAGCTTTGCCCTGGGAACCCGTGGCGTTATCGATAGTGCCACCAGCGGTGTGAAGGCAGATTTTATACACGCCTGCCTGGTTCAGGGCGGTATCATCCTGGGCATTCTGCTGACCAGGACCTTGAATCGCCATCTGAAGGACCGTCTGCTCATGGACCTGGACCGGGACTGGAAGCGCCAGCTGCTGCATGGGCTCCTGCACGGCGACTATCTGAGCATCTCTGCTTATCACAGCGGTGAACTGCTCAACCGACTGAATAACGATGTAAGGATTCTGGATACGGGTATTGTTACCCTGCTGCCCTCCTTAGCTTCTATGAGTACCCGGCTGGTATCGGTGATTTCCGTATTGATTGCCATGGAGCCTATGTTTACCCTGGTGGTGGCGGCAGCCGGTGTGATCGTGATCCTGTTTACGGGCATTATCCGCAGAAATCTGAAGGCCCTGAACAAGCGGGTCAGTGAGCATGAGGGCAAGGTGTCCGGCTTTATTCAGGAAACTCTGGAAAAGCTTCTGATGGTTCAGGCGATGGATGTTTCCAAGGAAATGGAAAATCGCTCCGAAGGCCTGATGGAGGCCCGGTATCAGGTGCAGCGCAAGCGCAAGAATGTGTCCTTGCTCTCCCATAGCTTTATCAGTGTCCTTTCCTTAGGCTCCGGCTTTGCGGCGCTGGTATTCTGCGCCAACGGATTGATGGCGGGCACCATGACCTTCGGTACCCTTACGGCAGTGACCCAGCTGATCAGTCAGCTTCAGGGACCTTTGGTGAATATGTCCGGCATTATGCCCCAGTATGCCGCTTTGTCCGCAGCAGCGGAACGGCTCATGGAGCTGGAAAAGACCTTCCTGGAGGAGGAAGAAAAGCGGCAGCCCCAGCCCCTGTATGAAAGCACCCAGACCATTTGTGCGGACAAGCTTTCCTTCGGCTATGACCGGGAGATCATTTTCCGGGATGCAGAGTTTTCTTTGGAAAAAGGAAAATTCGGTGTGATCTTAGGTCACTCCGGTATCGGCAAGAGTACTCTTTTGAAGCTGCTTATGGGTATTTATAAAACCACCGGCGGTGAACTGTACCTGCAAACCCAGGAAGGGAAGGTCCCCATTGACCGCACTACCCGCAGACTCTTTGCCTATGTGCCCCAGGGCAATCTCCTGCTTAGCGGTACCCTCCGGGACAACCTGAAGCTGACGAAACCCGATGCCACCCAGGAGGAACTGGATTATGCCATCCATATCAGCTGTATGGATGACTACCTGCCTTCGTTCCCCAAGGGACTGGATACGGTGATCGGTGAAAGCTCCCAGGGCCTTTCCGAGGGTCAGGCCCAGCGGCTCTCCATTGCTCGGGCGGTGCTGTCCGGTGCGCCCATTCTGCTTTTGGACGAGGCTACCTCCGCTTTGGACGCCCAAACCGAAAAGCTGGTGCTGGAGCGTTTGAGCAGTATCCCCGGAAAGACCTGCATTGCCGTAACCCACCGCCCGGCCGCCATAGAACTTGCCGACTGGACCATGGAGATGAAAGACAACCAATGCCTGGTCACAGCAAAGCAATGATAAATGATAAATTATATATTATAAATTTTTTGAGCGTCATTGCGAAACCAGTCCGCAGACTGGTTGTGGCAATCCGTTCTCTTAGTTGACCCCCAAAAAACCACGTGCTATATTACATATACACCCATGAATGATTTAACACGGAGGTGAATACAATGGGTAATCGGCGTTGGATTTTTTTGATATGTGGTCTGCTGCTTGTGGGCCTGCTCATGAGTGTTTGGCTACTGTCCGACAAGATAACCCTGTGGTTTGCAGAGGTTGAGGATGCCCGGTGTATGACTGAGTTTGACGATGCTGGAGAACGATACCGCATCTACTGTGGAAGCTGTGAAGGAAAGCCTGTGGTGGTACGGCTGCGGCTGAACGGCATTGGTTTTTGGGTAGAGGATAATACCGCCTGTGCCCGGGAAACTGAGTATGCGGAAATGATCTGGCACTATGAGAAAAGTCCGGTTTTAGGATGGTCGGAGGGCTCAGGATATTTTTATTGTGGGAAGCTGCTGCCGGAAGCTGTAGAGCTGTTGAAGGCGGATCAGAGCATGATGGTTACGGCTTTTCCCAACGGGGAATATACAGGGCTTATGATTTTTCATAATGACGCGCTTCCATGGAACCCTGATCGTGTGACCGACTATTTTGAAGAGATTGCATAAAAATACCCGGCAGGAAGATACTTCCTGCCGGGCATTCTTATGCAGTTTATCTTTACACAGAAACGCCAGCCATCTCCAAAATGGTGGGAACGCTCTTTTCTGCACCGATGGCCATAACGTGAACACCGTCACACAGCTTCTCGTCACGGATCTTGGCGATCATCTCAGCGGCCATCTCCATGCCCAGCTTGGCGGGCAGACCCTTGATGCCCTTCTCCTTGCCCTCTGCGGCAGCGGCAGCCAGCTTGTCGATCATATCCTGAGGCACTGCAATGCCGGGGACATTCTCGTTCATGTACTTGGCGCCACCGGCACCCTTCAGGGGGATAATACCGGCCATGATGTGGGTCTTGATACCGGCCTTGTCCACTTCCTCCAGGAAGCGCTTCAGCACATCCAGGTCGAAAATGCCCTGGGTCTGAATGTACATGGCACCGGCCTCCACCTTCTGGCGGAGCTTGTTGATCTGCAGAAACATGGGCTCATACAGAGGCGTCACAGAGGCACCCTTGTAGAACTTGGGTGCGCCGCCGGCGATCTCATTGCCGCCGCAGTCGCAATTGGTCTGCTCCATCTTGGTGAGCATCTTCAGAATACCCACGGAGTCCAGATCGTAAACGGGCTTGGAATCCTTGCAGTCACCGACTACGGGATGGTCGCCGGTGAGGGCCAGCATGGTGTCGATACCGAAACCGGCAGCAGCCAGAATGTCACCCATAATGGCCATACGGTTACGGTCACGGCCGGTCATCTGCAAAATGGGCTCCAAACCGGCCTGCTTCAGCTTAATGCACAGACCCAGGCCGGTAGCCTTCAGGCAGGCGGACTGCATATCGGTGACGTTTACGGCATGGACCTTACCACGCAGCAGCTCAGCGGCTTCCATCTGCTCGGTAAAGTCGTAGCCCTTGGGGGGTGCCATTTCTGCGGTAACACCAAACTTACCGGCTTCCAGTGCTTCTTTCAAAATGCTCATTATTTCTTCCCCCTCAAGCTGATAGTTCTGGGATAGGCGAACTTGCCGTAGCCCTTGTCTTCACGGGTCTCGGAAAGCTTGTACAGCTCGCCGGTGGCGTTGAGCCGCTCGTAGATCTTGATCCAGGCACAGTCGTTTTCGGGATTGACCTCGCACTTGCCGTTCTTCTGACCGCCGCAGGGACCGTTGACCAGGCTCTTGGCGCACTGGGTAATGGGGCAGATGGCACCGGTCTTGCCCAGGACACACTCACCGCAGAAGCGGCAGGATTCTTCCCAAACACCGAAACGGACGGCTTCGCCCAGGTACATGGTATTGTTGGAGGGATAGACAGGAATGCTGCCGGAGTTCTTGGCAACACACTGTACGCCGTCACCGCAGGACATGCAGATCACGCAGTCAGGCTGGGCGGCGACCAGGGGCTTCATCTTGCCCTTGACACCCAAAGACATACAGCAGTAGTCAGCGATGGTGGTGGCAACGACCTTCTTGCCGACCTTTTCCAGTTCGGCAGTCAGCTCCTTGATCTGGGGCTCGCCGCCGGTCTGGCAGGCGGTAGCGCAGCTGTTACAGCCGATGATGGCAACGGTCTTGGCATCGCCCACCATGGCCATGACTTCTTCAAGGGGTTTCTTCTGAGTAATAATCATGAATGGCGTCTCCTTTATGTAGAATTCTTAACAAATCCATTATACTGCATTTGCTGTAAAAATCAAGAAAAATGTTATGTTCGATTATAAAATGTTATAAACAGAAGGAAACATCCCAAAAGATATCATTCAAAGAAAAAATCTGTCATCCTGCGGCAGGATGACAGACGGCACTGTATGGGCCGAAGTGGTCTTCGGCCCCTACAAGGGCGGTACTTTCCTAACAATGACGCGTCGAAATGACAGATCCCGTAGGGAACGCCGCCCTCGGCGTTCCGTCCGCGAAGCGGCAGTGTAGGGGCCGGTGCCTACACCGGCCCGTGGGCCGAAGTGGTCTTCGGCCCCCTACAAGGGCGGTACTTTCCTAACAATGACGTTCCATTGCAAATGCACTATGCTTTCCGCAGGCTGTCGATCAGCTGTGCGGTAATGGCCTTGAATTCGCTGATATCGGTGGTTTTGCGCAGGCGTTTTCCCAGCTTTTCGCAGTTGGGGAATCGGGGAAGGAGCATCCCCCAATGCTCTTTCATCCGGAACATGGTATTGCGCACACTGCCGAAGGCGGCAACATAGGCATCCATCAGAGCGTTCATAAACCGCTCCAAAGTATCCGGGTCAGTTCCGCCGGGGGTAAACATTCCCGGGTCGCTGATCAGCCCCCGACCTACCATGACCGCCTCCACGCCCGGGTATTCCCGGGAAATGCCCTCAGCCTGGACGGCAGAGGTGATATCTCCGTTATAGCACAGGGGATTTTTGCTGTTTTGCAAGCAATATTCAAACAGCTCCCTATGTACCGGCCCTTTGTAGAATTCACTGCGCAGCCGGGGGTGGACGGTCAGCTCCCGGATGGGATACTGATTAAAGATCTCCATAAGCCGGGGAAGCTCCTCCGGATCAGAAAAGCCCACCCTTGTCTTGATGGAAACGGGAAGCGCGGAATGTGCAAAGATCTCCTCCAGGAAGGCGTCCAGGACCTCCGGCTCCCGGAGCATTCCGGAGCCCTTGCCCTTGGCGGTGACCGTGCCGGAAGGACAGCCCAAATTCAGATTGATTTCATCATAGCCCAAATCCAGGCACTGCCTGGACATCCAAACAAAATCTTCAGCAACCTTGGTCAGAATCTGGGGAACCACCCGTGCGTCTATGGAGTCTGCCTCAGGCAGCTCCCGACGTTCCTTGGGTGTCAGCGCACGGTGGGAGGTAGGGGAGAAGAAGGGGGTGAAGTAAGCATCCACCCCCGGAAAATACTGATGATGGAGCTGACGGAACACCTGATCCGTCAGCCCCTCCATAGGTGCAAAATAGTAGCGCATGATCTTAGATCTCCATGATCACAGGCAGGATCATGGGATTGCGCTTGGTGGTCTTGTAAAGGTAGCCGCTCAGATCGCTCTTGATGGCGGTTTTGATGGCGGTCCAGTCCTTGACCCGCTTGCGGGTACACCGGTCAATAGCCTCGATGGCTACCTGCCGCAGTTCTTCCATAAGATCCTCGGACTCCTTCACATAGATAAAGCCACGGGTGATAATGTCGGGACCGGTGATGATGGCACCGTCCTGGGCAGAGAGGTTCACGCATACCACGATCATGCCGTCCTGGGCCAGGTGCTTCCGATCCCGGAGGACCACACTGCCCACATCGCCCACACCGGTGCCGTCCACAAAGACCTTACCGGCAGGTACGGTCCCGTTGATCTTGCAGGTCTTCCGTGTAAATTCGATCACGTTGCCGATCTCGGCGATCCGCACGTTCTTGGCAGGGGTACCCAATTGGGTCGCCAGCCGTCCGTGCAGCTGCAGATGCCGCTGTTCGCCGTGTACGGGAATGAAGAACCGGGGCTTGCACAATGCGTGGATGATCTTCAGCTCCTCCTGGCAGGCGTGACCGGAGACGTGGAGACCTTCGCTCTTTTCATAGACCACATCCGCGCCCTTGCGGTACAGCTCGTTGATAATACGGGAAACAGCCTTTTCGTTGCCGGGGATGGCGGAAGCGGAAATAATGATCCGGTCGCCGGATACGATATCGATCTGCTTGTGGGTGGAGAAGGCCATCCGATACAGCGCGGACATATTCTCACCCTGAGAGCCGGTGGAAACGATGACCACCTTGTTTTTGGGCAGGCTCTTGATGGCGCCCAGCTCTACCAGCATACCCTGGGGAACTTTGATATAGCCCAGCTCCTGGGCGACCTTCAGCATATTCTCCATGCTCCGTCCGGTGACGGCGACCTTTCTGCCATACCGCTGAGCGGTAGCCAGAACCGCCTGGATCCGGTGCATATTGGAGGCAAAGGTGGTGACGATGATCCGCTGATCGCAGTTTTTGAACTGCCGGTCGAGACCCTCGGCAACCACATTCTCGCTGGGGGTGTAGCCGGCACGCTCCACATTGGTGGAGTCGCACAAAAGGGCCATAACACCCTGATTGCCCAGCTCGCCCAGTCTTGCCAGGTCGGTCATGCCGTCCTTGGCGGTGGGGTCGATCTTAAAGTCACCGGTGACGATCACTGTACCGATGGGACAGTGGATGGCAAAGGCCACCGCATCGGCGATGGAGTGATTCACATGGATGAATTCCACCGTAAAGCAACCGGCCCGGACCACATCACCGGGCTTGTGGGTCACAAGCTTCACCGCATCGGTCAGGCGGTGCTCCTCCAGCTTCAGCCGGATCAGACCGCAGGTCATGGCGGTGCCATGGATGGGACAGCTGACCTGCTGCATACAGTAGGGAATGGAGCCGATATGATCCTCGTGACCGTGGGTAATGAACATACCCCGCAGCTTCTTGGCGTTTTGCACCAGGTAGGAAAAATCCGGGATCACCAGATCCACACCGTACATATCCTCATCGGGAAAGCCCACGCCGCAGTCAATGGCGATCATGTCCTTTCCGTATTCAAATACCGTAATATTCTTGCCGATCTCGTCCAGACCGCCAAGGGGAATGATTTTCAGTTTTTCTGCCAAAATGTTACTCCTTTCAAAAATAAAGCGCAAAAAGCAGGCGACCGCTTGCCTGCCAAACCTGCCCCGTATCGCAGGATGGCACACAAAACGCCCACATTTCTATGTATATGTAAATAAAAACCCGTGCTGGGTCAGCCCATTCCCAACACACTGTTTTTCTAGTATAACACACTTTTGGCAAAATGTACACAAAAATTTTTCGACACCCTCCGCAAAGACTTCCGCCAGGACGTATGAGGGGCGAAAGGGAATGCAAAATGCAAAGTGCAAAACGCAAAGCCTTCCCCTGGGGGAAGGTGCCCCAGTGCGCACACTGGGGCGGATGAGGGGCTAAATGGAATGCAAAGTGCGAAATGCAAAATGCAAAATGATGCACTAAGCCACCGGGACGTGGGATGAATGAATAATGAAAGATGAAAGATGAATAGTGAATAATTATGGTGTCGCTTATGCGACGGATTTCCAATCCATCCCCGCAGGGGATACCTTTACTTTCTCCGCAGGAGAAAACTTCACTGCGAAGCAACTTCACTACGAAGTAACTTCACTACGAAGTAACTTCACTACGAAGTAACTTCACTGCGTAGCAACTTCACCCACAAATAAACCGGGTTTAAGTCTTGCGGCGGAGTCCAGACTGCGCCCTACGCACCGAAGGTACGTCATTGCTGTGAAAATCTTTGTGTAGAATCTCTTTTCCAATATCTTGAAATACTTCTTGCACCTTTGGGTATGATTTGCTATAATAGATAAAATTGTGGGGAGTCTGCCCCTCTATGAGGAGGTTGTGGATATGAATAAACGGCTGGGAAGGCTTTTGCGGCCGGGAATGGGTCTGTATCTTCTGTTTTTGGCGGTTTTTCCCGTAGCGGCCTTTTTACGGGACGATATTGCCCTTGCGGCCCTGGGCTTGGGGTCTATGGCGATGGCCATCGGCACCTATCTGATCATCCGGGAACGGAGAAAGAAGAAACTTGCCCAGTATATTCAAAATAATGTGGACAGCATGAACGATGTTCGGGGAGCAAAAGCGCCCTTTCCTATGCTGGTCGTCCGCCTGGATGACGATGGGATCGTATTGGCAAACGATGCTTTTGTGCGGCTTACAGGCTTCCACGATATGCTGACAGAGCGCCAGGTGACCGATGTGCTCCCCGGCTTCCATACAGAATGGCTGTCCTCCGGTAAGCATGAGTATCCCTATGACCTGACCCTGGAAAAGCGCCGATTCCGGGTCTACGGTACAATGATCACCGCCGATGACCCGGCGCAGACCCGGTTGGGTGTGATCTACTTTACCGATCTGACGGAGCTTTATCAGGTCCGGGACGAGTATATCCGGTCCCGTCCCGTGGTGTCCATTATTTTGGTAGATAACTATGAGGAGCTGACCAAGAACCTGACAGAAGGCGCCATCTCTACCCTCAATGCCCGGATCAACGATGCCATTACCAAGTGGACGGAGAGCTACCACGGACTTCTGCGGAAGCTGGAGCGGAACCGCTTCCTGTTTGTTTTTGAAAAGCGGGACCTGAAGCAGGCGATGACAGAGAAATTCTCCATTTTGGAGGATATTCACGAGATCACCAATCCTTCCGGCCTTCCGGCTTCCATCTCCTTTGGTGTGGGCGTGGATGCGGCTACCTTTGAAGAGGGCTATGAGTTTGCGGCCCTGGCCATTGAAATGTCTTTGAGTCGCGGCGGTGACCAGGCAGTGGTGAAGGACCGGCTGAACTTCAACTTCTACGGCGGACGTACCAAGGAGGCTGACCACAGAAGCAAGGTCCGTTCCCGTGTCACGGCCAATTCTCTGATGGAGCTCATCGGCGGCAGCAGCCGGGTATTCATCATGGGTCATAAAAACGCGGACCTGGACGCTTTGGGTGCGGCAATGGGTATTGCCTGCCTCTGCCGAAAGAAGTTAAAGGATTTCAAGATCGTTTTGGATTTGCAGTTCAATGCGGCCAAACGGCTCATCGATGAGATCCGGCAGGTGCCGGAGTACCGGGATGTGTTTATTTCCGGAGATGAAGCCCTGGTTCAGTGCGATAACCGCTCTACTCTGGTCGTCGTGGATACCAACCGCCCGGATCAGGTGGAATGTAAGAATCTGCTGGAAGCCATTCCCAAGGTCTGCGTTGTGGACCATCACCGCCGTGCCGCAGATTATATCAAGCCTGTGGTGGTGAATCTTCACGAGCCCTATGCCTCCTCGGCTGCAGAGCTGGTGACGGAGCTTCTGCAGTATGCAGTGGAGAAAAAGGATGTTCTGCCCATCGAGGTCAAGTCCCTGATGGCCGGTATCTTCCTGGATACCAAGAGCTTTAACGTGCGAACCGGTGAGCGTACCTTTGAGGCGGCGGCCTTCCTGCGTCAGCTGGGTGCTGATACGGTGGAGGTCAAAAAGCTTCTGCAAAACGACTACCGGGAGACCATGGCCAAGTACGAGATCATGCGCGCGGCCCAGTCCCACCGGGCCCATAAGGAGATCGCCATTGCAGCCCTGGAGGCAAGCACCACCCGGATCCTGGCGGCCCAGGCGGCAGACGAGCTTCTGAATATCCAGGGCATCACCGCTTCTTTTGTGATGTACCCGGATGGAGATCAGGTAATCATTTCCGCCCGTTCCATTGGCGAGGCCAATGTACAGATGATCCTGGAGCCCTTGGGCGGCGGCGGTAATACAGCCACAGCAGGTGCGCAGATGCGGGGGGTCACAGTGGCCCAGGCACTGGACCGGCTGGTGGCATCCATCGACCAATACTACGAAATGTAAGGAGAAAGAATATGAAAGTTATTTTGATGCAGGATGTAAAAGGCAAGGGCAAGAAGGGCCAGATGATCGAGGTTTCCGACGGCTATGCCAGAAACTATATGCTTCCCCGTAAGATCGCGGTGGAGGCCACTGCCGATGCGGTGAATACCATGCGCATGAACGACAAGGCCGCTGCTGAGAAGGCGGCCAAGGAGCGTGCCGAGGCTTTGGAGGTTTCCAAGCGCCTGCGGGATATGGTCCTGGTAGTGACCGCCAAGGGCGGCGGTGCCGGTAAGCTGTTTGGCTCTGTGACCAACCAGGAAATTGCCGATGCCCTTCAGGCCAAGACCGGTATCAACCTGGATAAGCGCAAGATCGTGATCTCCGATCCCATTAAGAATGTGGGTACCTATACGGTCAACTGTAAGCTGGGCTACGAGATCACCGCACCTTTGACGGTGAAGATCGAGGAAGCCTGATGGAAGCCAAACGGTCCCCCTGGATCACTGTTGGCGGGATCCTGCTGGGGCTTTTGGGTATTTGGATGTGCGTCACCAGTGTTGGCATGTACCGCTATCTGCAAAATGATACACTGACGGTGGATGCCCAGGTAAGCCGGATAGAAACCGTGCAAGCGGATTCCGGTACAGCTTATGATGTCTATATCCGCTATGAATGGGACGGTGCGCCCTATGAATCCCGTTATGCGCGGGTCAATGAATCTGACTCAGGGAACTACTACATGGGAATGTGCGTCCAGGTGCCGGTGGATCGCGAGGATCCTGCCAAACGTGTGGAAGTGAGCCAGTTTCATGCCTGGTGCTACGGCCTGGCAGGAAGCCTGCTTGTGGGCCTGGGTGCCATGGCGATCCCTCTGCACATAACCCCCAAAACAGAAGGGCCCTATATCGGGGAATTGACCCAGCGGGTGGCAAACCGCAAACGTTACCGGATCTTGCTGGTGACGCCCTTTGTGCTGGCACTGCTGTCTGTTTGGGAAGGAAGGGATATGCTGATTGTATCGGTGCTCCTCCTTTGCCTGGGTGTCCTGGATACTGTTCGGTTTATTCGGGACCTGGGTGCAGCGACCCGTGGAAAGTTTACTCTGCAAAAGGATCAGGTAACGGGGCAGAGGATGCGCAGCAGCGAATCGGCACTGTTTTGCACCCTGATCCTTTCGGGCAAGAGCAGATATACCCATCAGATCCCCAAAACCGTATACTCCTCTTTTGTTCAGCAGGAGTCGGTTACGGCATTGTACCTCACAGGCAAACGGCCTGAGGCCCTGGTTGACCCACAGACACAGCAAATGATATAATGAGGAGCCGATCCCATGGATGAACAGCTTCAAGCCAAACAGCCGCCCCAGTCGTTGGAGGCAGAACAGGCTGTATTGGGTTCTATTTTGATTGACAGCCGGTGCGTGGCCGAAGTGATCGGCATCGTGCGCCCGGAGGACTTTTATCAGCAGCAAAACCGGGAGATCTACGAGACGGTCTACACCATGTTTAACTTCTCCGAGACCATCGACCCGGTGACGGTGCTGGACAAAATGCGGGAGTTGGGTGTTTACCACGATAATTCCCGGGATTACATCCGTCAGCTTATGGAGATCACCCCCACTGCGGCCAACGCGGTGCGCTATGCGGGGATCGTCAAAGACAAGGCGATGCTTCGCGGCCTGGCGGATGCCAGCGCAGAGATCTCTGAATCGGTGTATGCCCAGGTTGGCACTCCGGAGGAGCTGCTGGAAACGGCGGAAAAGAAGATCTTTGCTCTGCGCAAGGGTGAACGGGGAGAATCCCTGGAGCATATCGGCGTGACCATGCACAAGGTCTTCGACCGACTGGCAGAGCTTGCCGACTCCGACTCCATGATCCCCGGTCTTTCCACAGGCCTTGTGGACCTGGATCGGCAGATCAACGGCCTGAACCGCTCTGATTTGGTGCTGGTGGCTGCCCGTCCTGCCATGGGTAAGACCGCGTTTGCCCTGAATCTTTGCCTGAACGTGGCGAAAAAATATAACCAAACCGTAGCCATGTTCTCTTTGGAAATGTCCAGAGAGCAGCTTGCCATGCGTCTGCTGTCCATTCAGAGCATGGTCGATGGCATGAAAATGGCTACCGGTAAGCTTACGGAAGAGGAGTGGAATAAGCTGACCATGGCCTCCGTGGCGCTGAGTCAGACGGACATCCGTGTGGATGACAACCCCTCTATTACCGTTGCGGAAATGAATGCCAAATGCCGCAGACTGGATAATTTGGGTCTTGTGATCATCGACTATCTCCAGCTGATGAATGGATCCGGCTACGGCAAGGGTGGAGACAGCCGTGTCAATGTGGTCTCTGAAATTTCCCGAAGCCTGAAGATCATGGCTAAGGAATTGAATGTGCCGGTGATCTGTTTGAGCCAGCTGTCCCGTGGCCCGGAAAGCCGTACCGATAAGCGGCCCATGCTGTCGGACTTGCGTGAATCCGGTGCTATCGAGCAGGATGCGGATGAAGTTATGTTTTTATACCGGGATGATTACTATAACCCCAATTCTGAGGAAAAGGGGATTACCGAGTGCATCGTACAGAAGAACCGTCACGGTGAGGTAGGTACTGTGAAGCTCCAGTGGACGCCCCAGTACCAGCTGTTCTCTAATTCGGAGTGGAAACATGCTGAATAAGATCCTGACCTTCAGCCGGGAGCATAAGCTTTGGGAGCCGGGAGACCGGGTGATCTGTGCCGTTTCCGGCGGTGCTGACTCCATTGCTTTGCTTTTTGCGATGTATTTGCTGAAGGACCGGCTTAAGCTATCCTTGGCCGCGGCCCATTTCAACCATGGACTCCGGGGGGAGGAATCCGACCGGGACGCCAGGTTTGTGGAGGAATTCTGCCGGGGCTATGGCATCCCCTGCTATATGGGCGCAGAGAAAGTGGTTCCGGGACCGAAGGGCTTGGAGGCGGCAGCAAGAAATGCCCGCTACCGGTTCTTTGACACGCTTCCCGGTAAGATCGCCACGGCCCACACCGCTGACGACAATGCCGAAACCGTTATCATGCATTTGGTCCGGGGTACGGGCCTGCGGGGGCTGGGAGGGATCCATCCCAAAAGAGGGAAGCTGATCCGCCCCATGCTGACCGTGACCCGACAGCAGGTTATGGCATTTTTGCAGGAGTACCATCTGCAATGGGTGGAGGACAGCTCCAATGCCACAGAGCAGTTTTTACGCAATCGCATTCGCCATCAGGTGATGCCCCTGCTTTGCCGGGAGAATCCTCAGCTTGCCGAAAACCTGTCTGCCATGGCTTTGCGCCTGGGCGAGGATGCCCGGCTTTTGGACGAACTGGCGGAAAAAACCGACAGGGTCAGTGTGCTGCGGACCATGCCCCAGCCCTTGCGGAACCGCAGCTTGGCGGCTTTTTTGGAAAGCCATGGGGTGTTGGAGCCGGAGGCGGACCATATTGCCCTGGCAGAAAGCCTGATTCTCTCCGACAATCCCTCTGCCAAAGCCCGCTTTCCGGGAGGGCTGTGTATAGGCAGAGAATATGATACACTGAAAGTGATCCCGGAGCTTTCCTCCTGGGAACCGGTTAAGCTGGACCCGGACGGAATTACCGTGATAGAGCCCCTGGGTATAGAGATCCATTGCCATCCGGCGGTGGAGCCTTGCCTGAAGTATGACCGGTTTACGGTTTTACCCCAGGGGGATATGGTGGTGCGCTCCCGACGATCGGGGGATACCATCCGTCTGCATGGGGGGACCAAAACCCTAAAGAAACTGTTTTCAGACCGTAAGATCCCAGCTGCCCAAAGACCGCAGATCCCTGTAATTGCGGATGAAGCGGGGGTTTTGGGGGTGGCCGGAATCGGCGCGAATTTAGACCGTGTGGCATCACACGGCGTTACCGTTCAAATCATTCCGATAAAAAGATAAGGGGAAAATACAGTATGGAAAAGGATATTCAGAGTGTACTTCTCACCGAGGAGCAGATCCAGAACAAGGTAAAAGAGCTTGCCGAAACCCTGTCCCGGGAGTATGCCGGAAAGGACCCGGTATTTGTGGGTGTTCTCAAGGGCGTTGTCATGTTCTTTGCGGATATGATGAAGCGGATCAACATTCCCTGTCAGATGGACTTTATGTGGATCTCCTCCTACAGCGGTACAGAGTCCAGCGGTAATATGGTCGTCCGCAAGGATGTATCCGAGGACCTGAAGGGCCGCCATGTGGTGATTTTGGAGGATATTTTTGATACCGGTAATTCCTTGGACTACACCTATCGGCATCTGCTTTCCAAGGAGCCTGCATCCTTGAAGATCTGTACCCTTTTGGATAAGCCTGAGCGGCGCAACCCCCGGGTCACCCTCCAGGCAGACTATGTGGGCTTTACCATCCCCAATGCCTTTGTGGTAGGTTACGGCCTGGATTATAACGAGCATTACCGCAATCTGCCCTATGTGGGCATTCTCAGTCCCAAAATCTATGAATAATAAGGAGTAGCCGGTTTTGACTAAGCGTAAAAATTTTGCAGGGATCCTCTATCTTTTGCTGCTGATCCTGCTGGCGGCATGGATGTTTGGCCTTTTTGACACTCCGGATGATGGCCTGACCTATTCCGATGTGGTGGCCCTGATCGAAACGGAGCAGGTGGAGAGCTTTGTGCTGGAGGGAGACACCCTGACCCTAAACCTTCGGAAAAAGCATCCCCAGCTGGAAAAGACCAAGCTGACAGCTACCATTGCCTACCCGGAGTCCTTTATGGAGGAGATCCGGGATACGGTTCGGGCGCAAAAAGAGGCTGGCACCCTGAAGGACTACCAATATCTGCCTAAGGAAGAGGTCTCTCCCTATTCCTATGTCCTGCCCATTATCCTGGCAGGACTGGTGCTGATCGTGGTTTGGGTCATTTTGGCAGGTCGGGCAAACCGGGGCAATCCCATGGCGGATTTCGGCAAGGCCCGTACCATCCAGGGTCAGCCCGGGAAAAAGGTCACCTTCGAGCAGGTGGCGGGCATGGACGAGGAGAAGGAAGAGCTTTGTGAAGTGGTGGATTTCCTCCGTTCTCCGGAAAAATACACCAAAATGGGTGCCAAAATTCCCCACGGCATTTTGCTTGCCGGCCCTCCCGGTACCGGTAAGACCCTCCTTGCCAAAGCCGTGGCGGGGGAGGCGGATGTGCAGTTTTTGTCCATTTCCGGCTCCGATTTTATGGAGATGTACGTTGGCGTAGGCGCCAGCCGAGTCAGGGACCTCTTTACCCAGGCAAAACGGGTAGCGCCTTCCATTATCTTTATCGATGAGATCGACGCGGTGGGCCGTAAGCGCGGCTCCGGTATGGGCGGCGGTCACGACGAACGGGAACAGACCCTAAACCAGCTTTTGGTGGAAATGGACGGCTTCAACCGCAGTGAGGGGGTCATCGTCCTGGCCGCAACCAACCGCCCCGATATTTTGGATCCGGCATTGCTCCGTCCCGGTCGCTTTGATCGGCAGATCCATGTGAACCGCCCGGATGTGAAGGGCCGTCATGAGATCCTTTTGGTCCATGCCAAGGATAAGAGCCTGGACGAAACCGTGGACCTGAAGACTGTCGCCAAGGCAACCAGCGGCTTTACCGGTGCGGATCTGAGCAATCTTCTCAATGAGGCGGCGATCCTGGCGGCCCGGAAGAACTGCCCGGCACTGAGCATGAAGGACCTGGACGAAGCTATGATGAAGATCATGGCAGGCCCTGAAAAGCGGAGCCGTGTCAAGTCCCGTCGGGATCTGAAGACCACCGCCATCCACGAGGCCGGTCATGCCGTTGCCATGTACTGCCTTCCCACCCAGGAGGAGGTTCGTCATATTACCATCATCCCCAGAGGCAGAAGCCTGGGTGCTACCTGGCATATGCCCAAGGATGACTCCACCAACCTGACCCGTAACGAAATGTACGAGGAGATCGTGAGCTTGTTGGGCGGCCGTGTGGCAGAGGCACTGTATATCGGAGATATCTCCGTGGGCGCTTCCAACGATATCGACCGGGCGACGGCCCTGGCAAGGGACATGGTGGCCCGGTACGGTATGTGTGAGAGCCTGGGCACGGTGTCCTATATCAGCGATGATGAGATCTTCGTGGGCCGTGATTTTGAAAAGACCAAGGGCTACTCCGAAAAGGTGGCAGGTACCATCGACGACGAGGTGAAGGCCCTTATTGACAAGGCCTATGACCACTGCCGCACCATCCTCACAGAAAACAATGAGAAGATGAAGCAGGTGGTGACCTTCCTTTTGGAGCATGAATCCATGTCCGGCAAGCAGTTTGCCCAGTGCATGGAGGGCCAGCCCATTGAGGAGGCTTCCGAGATCGTCATGTTTGACAGCGAGGAAACAGAATAAATTTCAGGGGGCTGTATTGCAACAGCCCCCTGTATTGCTACCCTTCCAAATTGCCCAAAGTCTCAATAAACGCAGACATGGCCCGGGAATAATAGCGGTTGCGCTTATAGGAAACGTAAATATCCCGCTGGGTGTGAGGACCGGAAAGGGGATAGAAGCGGATATCCTTCCCGTCCTCCCCGATGCCGCGGATCAGAGTGTCACTGACGATGGAAGCGGCGGCACCGGTCTGAATATAGGCATATAAGGTGGTGAGCCGATCCATTTCAAAAAGCACTTGGGGATGAAATCCGGCACTATGAAAAATGGCATCGGTTTGCTTGCGGGTGTCGTTGTCCCGGTTCATGAGAATAAAGGGGACTTTGGAAAACGCCGAAAGGGGCACAGAGCCGGCCTGACTGGTGTGACCGGCCAGGATATCCTCCCGGGTCATGGCGTATTTGGAAACTACCTGATTCTCGGAGAAAGCAGCGGGGACTGCCAGCACCAGATGCTCCGTGGTGAGAAGCCGTTTTTCAAATAACTCCCGGGGCAAAACGCGATTGTCAATAACGATGTCCAACTGACCGGCGGTAATGAGATTTTGCAGGGTAGTGGAGTTGGCATCCACCAGGGACAGCCGGATCCCGGGGAATTTCCGGGCAAATTTTGCAATATACCCGGGAAGGACCAAAGAGGACAGCAGCTGATTGCTTCCGATGGCCAAAGTACCTGCCTGCAGGGCATTGACCGAGTCCAAATAGTTCAAAAAGCCGGTTTCTGTTTGGCGGATCGCCTCTACCGCTGTAATATACTCCCGCCCGGCCTCTGTCAGACCGATGGGCTTGGTGGTTCGGTCAAACAGGGGACAGCCGATCCGCTCTTCCAGCTTTTTAACGATCAGGCTCAAAGAAGGCTGGGCGATAAAAAGCTTTTGAGCGGCTTTGGAAAAACTCCGCTCCTGATACACCGCATAAATCAGGTCCTTGTGGGTAAACATAGGCACCCTCCTAAGTATAATATTAACATTATAAACAATATTATAATATATGTATTTGATTATACTGTCAATGGGTATTATACTCCCTGTAGATACAAAAACTGTAAGAAATGGGGAGACAATCATGGATACACGTCAGGAAAAGGACTCGATCGGCACCAAATCGGTACCTGCTCAGGCATATTACGGTGTGCAGTCTCTGCGCGCCATGGAGAATTTTACCATTACCGGACTGCCTCTGCGCCGGGAGATGATCCACGCATTGGCAGTGCTGAAGAAGGCCTGCGCCATGGCAAACCGGGAGGCAGGTACTTTGGCACCTGCGGTAGCCGATGCCATCGAGGCGGCTTGTGATGAGATCGCTGCCGGAAATTATCACGACCAGTTTATTGTGGATGCCATCCAGGGCGGTGCGGGAACATCCATGAACATGAACGCCAACGAGGTCATTGCCAATATTGCCATCCGGAAGCTGGGCGGCTTTTTGGGCGATTACACCCTGGTACATCCCAATGACCATGTCAACTGCGGACAGTCCACCAATGATATCGTTCCCACAGCCGGCAAGATGACGACCCTGGTTCTCCTGCAGAGCCTTTTGACCCGGCTGAAAGCCCTGCAGGCCTCCTTTGCGCATAAGGCAGAGGAATTTGACAGCATTATTAAAATGGGCCGTACCCAGCTGCAGGATGCCGTTCCTGTGCGCCTGGGTCAGGAGTTTGGCGCCTACGCCACTGCGGTAAAGCGGAGCATTCGCAGACTGGAGGCTGTCCAGGCAGAAATGTACCCTGTAAATATCGGCGGCACGGCCATCGGTACGGGCATCAATGCTGACCGGCGGTACTATGACCGGGTCACTGCCATTTTGGCAGAGCTGACGGGCTTCCCCTTCTGCCAGGCAGAGGATATGATCGACGGTACCCAGAATATCGACGGCTTTTCCGCTGTGTCCGGCGCAGTGAAGGAATGCGCCCTGGCCCTTTCCAAGATCGCCAATGACCTGCGCCTGATGTCCTCCGGCCCTAAGACCGGCTTCGGCGAGATCAACTTGCCTGCCCGTCAGAACGGATCTTCCATTATGCCCGGTAAGGTCAATCCCGTGATCCCCGAGGTGGTCAATCAGGTCGCTTTCCGGATCGTGGGCAATGACGTGACCATATCCATGGCGGTAGAGGCTGGACAGTTTGAGCTGAATGCCTTTGAGCCGGTGGTCTTTGAGGCGCTGTTCCAGTCCATCAAAATGCTGGACCGGGCAGTGGATACCTTTACGGTCAACTGTGTGGACGGCATTACCGCCAATGAGGAGCGCTGCAACGAACTGCTCAATGCCAGTGTAGGCATTGTTACCGCCCTGTGCCCCTATATTGGCTATGCCCAGGCGGCGACCCTTGCCAAGGAGGCCCTGGCTAAGCGGATCCCCATCCGTACACTGCTCATGGAAAAGAACATTCTGACCGCCGAAGAAGCGGCAAGAGTGCTGGATGTCTACAGCATGACCCAACCCGGCGTGGCAGGCAAATGACATTGTGCAGAGTGTCGGATTTTCAGGGAAAAATCTGACCATTTATGTCTAATATTTTTCGTTGACTTTCTCCTTTTTTATCGATACAATGGTAGCGATTGAGTCCCTTACATGGGGGAAAAGGAGAGAATACTATGAGCAAAATCAGTGTGATCGGCGCCGGTAATGTGGGTGCCACCGTGGCAAATGATTTGATGATCCAGGGCCTTGCCTCTGAGATCGTTTTGGTGGATGTAAATATAAAGCGCGCAGAGGGCGAGGCACTGGACATTTACCAGGGCGCACCCTTCCATTCTCCTGCCATCGTTCGCTGCGGTGAGTATTGCGACACAAAGGATTCTGACATTGTGATCATCACCTGCGGTGTCGCCAGAAAGCCCGGTATGAGCCGTTTGGATCTGGCGCAGACCAATGTGAATATCATTAAGAGCGTGGCAGTGGAGATGGCCAAGTATGCGCCCGGTGCGCTGTATATCATTGTATCCAATCCTGTGGATATCCTGACCTATGTGTTTACCAAGGTCTCCGGTATCCCTGAACGGCAGATCATCGGCTCCGGTACGATCCTCGATACCAGCCGTCTGCAGTCCGAACTTGCCAAGCGCTTCTATATCAGCCCCAAGAATGTCCATGCCCAGGTCTACGGTGAGCATGGTGACAGCTCCTTTGTGCCCTGGTCCCTGGCACATATCGGCAATAACCGTTTGGAGAACTATAAGGAACAGTCTCCCGACTGCGACCGGATCGACTGGAACCAGGATTATGAGGAAGTAGAGGAATTCGTCAAGAAGTCCGGCAGCATTATCATCGAAAAGAAGGGCGCGACCTTCTTCGCGGTTGCCATGTCTGTGTGTCAGATCGTGCGCTGCATTCTCCACGATGCCGGTACTGCCCTGACGGTTTCTTCTCTGATGCATGGGGAGTACGGCTTGGAGGATGTATGCCTGTCTGTGCTGACCCTGGTGGACCGTAACGGTGTCCGGGGTAAGCTCACCACGCCTTTGACCGAGGAGGAAGTGGCAAAGCTGCACGCCAGTGCGGACAAGCTTAAGAGCGTGATTGCTCAGCTTGAAATTTGATATTTCCCAACTCCTGATATAGCCCCACAGCGGCTTGAACGCCAAGGTGTTCAGCCTCCTGCAGGTGCGCGATCAAATCATCTTCTGTCCGGGTCATGGTGAAAACCATGGCCCGGTCTGTTTTTTGGATCGCATAATGGCAGTGCAGGGCTTTGTCAGCTAAGGGAAGACTTCCGGGAGGCGCAGAAAGGGTCTGCACCTGACAGCCATCCTTGGTTACCGTAAACTGCTGGGTGAGCATAGCGGCTTCCAGCCAAAGGGTTCGACCCTTCCAGGGGGCAAGATGGTCCTGCAGGGGCATATTCACCGGTGGCGGTGACAGAAAAACGATGCAATCCCGCTCGCGGGCATATTCTTCCGTAACGGCAACGGGGCAGGGGAGTACCTGGGTCAAATGGTCAGTCAGTTCCTGCAATTCCGGGCAGTTTCGTGTTTGAAAATCTAAAAGGATTCCGTACAGGGAAAGATCCTGGGTGGCTGTCTGCAAAGCTTGGGCGATTCCCACCGGGTCATGACCGTGGATAGGTGTTCGGTCATTTAGGATCAGGATACTGCCTGGGGGAAGCTGTTCCGGCAAATTGGAAAGACCGGTAGCATACGGGGAGAAATGGCAGGCCATCCAGGCCATCCGCTCCGGCAGCTGATGGCAGCCCTTTACCTCAGCGGCAGTTAAGGCAAGATAACATTCCACAATAGACAAATCCCCCTGACTGTGCTATAATACTACCAAAGTTTATGCGCCAAGGGGTGTATGTATGAAGTTTTCTTTACTGCCCAAGCTAAGGGTGGAAAAACTCACGGATGTAACAGTGGAATTACTGCGCAAACGGGGTATCTCCCTGCTAATGCTGGATTTTGATAATACCATCGTGCCCTATACTACCAACGATCCTACAGATGAGATGGCCTGTTGGCTGCAGTCCATGCTATCTTCGTCTATACAGCTTTGCGTGGTGTCCAACAGCAAACGGGATCGGGTAAAGATATTCTGCGAAAAATACGGCCTGGATTGCATTACCCATGCCAAAAAGCCCTTTTCCCGGGGCATATCCCAATGCCTGGAAAAGTACGGGAAAAAACCTGCCCAATGCGCCATTGCCGGTGACCAGATCTTTACAGACACCCTGGGGGGAAACTGTGCCGGCTTGACCTCTATTTTGGTCAAGCCCATCCATAACCATACCATTTGGCTGAAGCTTCGCCATGTGGCGGAGCAGCCCTTTATATTTGCTTCAAGGAAAAGGAGACTGAAAAAATGAAAAACGTTGAAAAGCTTTTATCCGTCCTGGGTGGGGAGGCCGACGGCCTTCTGCTTACCAGCCGTTACAGCCGCTACTATGGTGCGCAGTTCGACATTGCCGAAGGCGTAGCAGTGGTTTCTGCCAAGGGCTGCCGCTATTTTACCGACAGCCGCTATATTGAATCCGCCCAAAAGGGGATCAACGGCTTCGAAGTGATCGAAATGAGCCGCGCAAATCCCTTCTCCAAGCTGATCAACGAGGCCATCGCAGATTTTGGCATTACCGCTTTGGGCTTTGAGGAGGAGTATCTGACGGTTGCGGAGCTGCGCGCCTATGAAAGCAAGCTCAATGCCAAACTGGTGCCTATGAACGATGCCATCAACGGCTTCCGCTCGGTGAAGGAGGACTGGGAGATCGAGATCATGCGCCAGGCCCAGGCCATCACCGACAAGGCTTTTTCTGAGGTCCTGGGGAAGATCAAAACCGGCATGACTGAAAAGCAGCTGCAGGCAGAGCTGATTTACTGCCTGTATAAAAACGGTGCCGACGGTCTGGCCTTTGATCCCATTGTGGTGTCCGGCCCCAATACCAGTCTGCCTCACGGCGTAGCCGGTGACCGCGTGATCTGCGAGGGTGATTTCATCACCATGGACTTCGGTGCCGCCTATCGGGGCTACTGCTCGGATATGACCCGGACCGTGGCGGTAGGCTATGCCACCGAGGAAATGAAGACCGTTTACAACACGGTGCTGGCTGCACAGATGGCAGGTATCGCTGTATCCCGTGCAGGGGTCACCGGCAAAGAGGTGGATGCTGCCGCCCGCCAGGTGATCACCGATGCCGGCTACGGCGCATACTTCGGTCACGGCTACGGTCACAGCCTGGGTATGGAGGTCCACGAGCTGCCTTCCTGCAGCCCCGGTGGGGAAAAGACCATGCAGGTCAATGTCCTCAGCTCTGCCGAACCCGGCATCTATTTGCCCGGAAAATTCGGTGTCCGGATTGAAGATGTGGTGATTTTTAAGGAAGATGGCTGTGAAAACATTACCAAGAGCCCGAAAAATTTGATCATCGTGTAAAAAAGTGCAGATTCCCTCTTGCAATATGGGAGGATTTGGGGTAGAATATAACAGTCAAAAATATGTAAATTTGCCCCCAGGGGCATACACAGGAGGATAAAGATATGATTTCTGCAGGTGAATTCAGAAACGGCATTACCTTCGACATGGAAGGTAAGGTCATGCAGGTTGTGGAGTTCCAGCACGTTAAGCCCGGTAAGGGTGCCGCTTTCGTCCGTGTTAAGATGAAGGACGTTATCAACGGCGGCGTTACCGAAACCAGCTTCAACCCCACTGCCAAGTTCCCCACTGCTTATGTTGAGCGCAAGAAGATGGAGTACTCCTATAACGATGGCGAGCTGTACTACTTCATGGACGGCGAGACCTACGATCTGGTGCCCATCGATGCTTCCGCTCTGGACGATTCCTTCAAGTTTGTTAAGGAAAATGACGTCTGCACCATTATGAGCTACAAGGGCAAGGTCTTCGGTATCGAAGTTCCCAACTTTGTGGACCTGGTGGTCACCGCTACTGAGCCTGGCTTCGCCGGCAACACCGCTACCAATACCCTGAAGCCCGCTACCCTGGAGACCGGTGCTGAGGTGAAGGTGCCTCTGTTCATCAACGAGGGCGACAAGATCCAGATCGATACCCGTACCGGTGAGTACCTGGGCCGTGCCAAGTAAGGAGTAAACTATGACCATTTGTGAAAAGGCAGCCTATCTCAAGGGCCTCATGGACGGTCTGAACCTGGATACCGAGAAGGCCGAGGGCAAGATGATCAGCGCCATCGTGGATCTGCTGGGCGATGTGACCCGCAGACTCACCGATGTGGAGGAGACCACCATTGCCATCTCCGACGAGTTGGATGAGATCGAAGAAGACCTGGATGCCATTGAGGATTACATTCTTGATGAGGATGAGGACGAGGACGATTTCGACGACTTCCTGGACGATGAGGACGACTTCGACGATGAGGATTACGATGACGAGGGCTTCGACTTCGGCGACGAGGATTCCATCATCTACGAGGTGGAGTGCGCTTGCGGCGAAGTGATCAACTTCGACGAGGAGACCCTGGAAAAGGGCTCTATGAAATGCCCCAAGTGCGGCGAGCTGCTGGAGTTCTCCGTGGAAGACGACGAAGAAGAGGAACTGCAGTTCTAATTTCATAACACAAAAACGCTGGCTCGAAAGAGCCAGCGTTTTTTAGATATTAGATAATAGCATTACAGATGCAGTACTCTGTCCTGGATCTCCTGGGTCCTGCCCTGGTTCCAGTACTGGGTGCCGATGTAGCCGCAGGTACGGCGGGCAACGTTCATCTTGGCCTGGTCCGTATTGCCGCACTGGGGGCATTTCCAAACCAGCTTGCCGTCATCCTCCTGGATCTGGATCTCGCCGTCATAGCCGCAGCACTGGCAGTAGTCGGACTTGGTGTTCAGTTCTGCGTACATAATATTGTCGTAAATGTACTTCATCAGTTCCAAAACCGCATCGATGTTATTCTGCATATCCGGCACTTCCACATAGCTGATGGCGCCGCCGGGGGACAGCTGCTGGAACTCGGCCTCGAATTTCAGCTTGGTAAAGGCGTCGATCTCCTCGGTAACGTGTACGTGATAGGAATTGGTAATATAATTCTTATCGGTAATGCCGGGGATCACACCGAAGCGGTTCTGCAGGCATTTGGCGAACTTATAGGTGGTGGACTCCAGGGGCGTGCCGTACAGGGAGAAGTCAATCCTGTGCTTGGCCTTCCAGCCCTTGCAGGCATCGTTCATATGCTGCATAACAGAGAGGGCAAAGGGCTTGGCTTCGTCATCGGTGTGGGACTTGCCGGTCATGTACTTGACGCACTCATAAAGACCTGCATAACCCAGGGAGATGGTGGAGTAGCCGCCGTAAAGCAGCTTGTCAATGGGCTCGCCCTTGTCCAGCCGGGCCAGTGCGCCGTACTGCCACAAAATGGGGGCGGCATCGGAAAGAGTGCCTTTCAGACGCTCGTGGCGGCACAAAAGCGCCCGATAGCAAAGATCCAGTCTCTCATCAAAGATCTTCCAGAACTTGTCCATATCTCTGCCGGAGGACAGAGCCACGTCCACCAGGTTAATGGTGACAACGCCCTGGTTGAACCGGCCATAGTACTTAGCCTTACCGTTTTCGTCCACATAGGGAGTCAGGAAGGAGCGGCAGCCCATGCAGGTGTAGCAGTGACCCTCACCGTTGGCATCGATCTTCAGCTCCAGCATCTTCTTTTCGCTGATATAGTCGGGAACCATGCGCTTGGCGGTACACTGGGCGGCCATCTTGGTCAGATACCAGTAAGGAGAATCCTCGGTGATGTTGTCGGGCTCCAAAACATAGATCAGCTTGGGGAAGGCGGGAGTGATCCAAACGCCCTTTTCGTTCTTGACACCCTGATACCGCTGCTTGAGCATCTCCTCGATGATCATGGCAAGATCCTTCTTCTCCTGCTCATTGCGGGCTTCGTTGAGGTACATGAAAACAGTGATAAAGGGGGCCTGACCGTTGGTGGTCATCAGGGTGACTACCTGATACTGGATGGTCTGTACACCCCGGCTGACCTCCTCACGGAGCCGGGTCTCCACAACCTGGCTGATGGCGGCTTCCTCTGCTTTTACACCCAGCTGAGCCATTTCCTTTTCCACGGTCTTGCGGATCTTATCCCGGCTGATCTGCACAAAGGGAGCCAGATGGGTCAGGCTGATGGACTGACCGCCGTACTGGTTGGAGGCCACCTGAGCGATGATCTGGGTAGCGATGTTGCAGGCGGTGGAGAAGGAGTGAGGCTTTTCGATGAGGGTGCCGGAGATGACGGTACCGTTCTGGAGCATATCCTCCAGGTTCACCAGATCGCAGTTGTGCATATGCTGGGCGAAGTAATCGGAATCATGGAAGTGGATGATTCCGGCCTCGTGGGCATCTACGATCTCCTTGGGCAGCAAGATCCGGCTGGTAATATCCTTGCTGACCTCACCGGCCATGTAGTCACGCTGGACAGCGTTGATGGTGGGGTTCTTGTTGGCGTTCTCCTGCTTGATCTCCTCGTTGTTGGATTCGATCAGGGTCAGGATCCGGTCGTCAGTGGTGTTGGACTGACGCAGCAGGCTGCGGGTGTAGCGATAGGTAATGTACTGCTTGGCTACCTCGAAGGCACCGTGGGCCATGATGGACTTTTCCACCAGGTCCTGGATTTCCTCCACGGCGGGACTGCGGCCCATTTCCTCGCAGGAAATGGTGACACTTTCGGTGATGCGCTTGATCTGCAGAGGGGTCATGCGCACATTTTCTTCCACGGCCTCGTTGGCCTTGGTGATGGCGGTTTCGATTTTTTTGGCGTCAAAAACTTCCTCGGCGCCGTTTCTTTTAATGATCTTCATATATCATACCTCCCGGTGAATTTGTCGGTGTAGGATATATTATACTACATATTGTGGTTTTTGCAAGAGGAAAAACACAAAATATCGGAAAATTACAGAAATTCTCAATTTGAAACCGGTAATATAAAATATGTTTGAAATCTTATGGGATCTGTGATAAACTAAGGAAAAAAAGGAGGCATTTCTATGAAAACACCCTTTGATAAACTGCCTGACGGTAGCCAGGCTTATACCTATACCCTGACCGATGGGGTGATCACCGCCGAAATCACAGATTACGGTGCCACCATTCTGCGCCTGCTGGTCCCGGACCGGGAGGGAAAGCTCGGGGATGTGGCGCTGGGCTTTGATACCATTGCCGAATATAAAAAAAGCACTACCTTCTTTGGTACCGTGGTGGGTCGTGGCGCCAACCGTACCAAGAACGGTCAGTTTACCCTGAACGGCAAGCAGTATCAGCTGGGCCGTAACGACGGCCCCAACAATCTGCACTGCGGCCCGGATTTTTATAAAGACCGGCTGTGGACAGTGGAGGAGGCCAGCGAAAACGTCCTTCGCCTGCGCCTGGAAAGCCCCGACGGCGACCAGGGCTTCCCCGGCAATGCCACCATCCGTGTGACCTATACGGTCATGGACCGGGGGCTGTACATTACTTATGATGCCCTCTGCGATCAGGATACGGTCTTTAACCTGACCAACCACTGCTACTTTAACCTGGCAGGTCACGACCGTCCTGAAAAGGCCATGGATCAGGTGCTGATGCTGCCTGCCCGGCACTTTACCCCGGACGATGCGGAAAATATCCCCACCGGTGAGCTGCGCAGTGTGGAGGGGACTCCCATGGACTTCCGTACCCCCAAGGCCATCGGCAGAGATATCGGCATGGACTATGATGCTTTGAAGCTGCAAAACGGCTACGACCACAATTTTGAGGTATGGTGCAATCCCTGTGCAGTGCTCACTGACCCCGAATCCGGCAGAACCATGGAGGTCATCACCGACCGCTGCGGTGTCCAGTTCTATTCCGGTAACTTCCTGGTTGGCGAGAAGGGCAAGGGCGGTGTCAGCTATTGCTTCCGCGGCGGCATCTGCCTGGAGACCCAGTTCTACCCCGATGCCATCAACCATCCCGACTGGCAGCAGCCCATCACCCGTGCCGGTCAGCCCTTCCACAGCGAAACCGCTTATATCTTCAAATGAATTCTAATGTTTTAATTAGTCAATGATGGATCTCCCCAACACCGGACAACCGGCATTGGGGGGATTTCTATAAAGCATTGTTCTGTGGCAGTGCTGATTCTTGAGCTGGATGGGAGCGATATTGTCGTATAGGCTGTGAATGAAGAGAAATGAATCTATAATGTTGCACATGGTTTGTCATTTTGCATAAACTGTCCTGTAAGCAATCTTGCTTATTCCCAATCATGAAACGGGAGGTAATCAAAATGGCGGATAATTCCAATCAGACAGCCTGCTGTGGGCCGGATGAGGTCCAGGGGGCGATGTCGATACACACCCGAAAAATCACCGATTCCTGCCGGGATAAGGACTGCATTGAAGACCTTCGGGTCTACCTGACCAAAAGCGGCCAGACAGTTCTGGACAATTCCCCGGGGGCAAAGGTTCGCTGTGCGGACCTGATCTATACCTATATCGATGTGGAGCCGGTGGCCTTTGATCGGAACCACTACTGCATCGACGTGACCTTCTTCTATCGGATATTGGCGGATGCGACCGCCGGCAGTCCCAGACCCACCAGCCTGAATGGTCTTGCGGTATTCTCCAAACGGGTGGTTCTGTGCGGTGAGGACAGCACGGCCCATGTCTTTACCAGCGACACCCGGATCGGAGATGTGGACGGCCTGGCCCGTTACACAGCCAAACGCCCCACCGCTGTTGTGGAGGTGCTGGATCCCATGGTGCTGGGCTCCAAGGTCAAAGAGGTCTGCGAGTGTCACTGCAAGGATATGCCCATGCTTCAGATCCCTCAGTGGATCAGCGGCCTGTTCGATGAGGAGCTTGTGCTGGCAGGGGAGCAGCGGCGGCTGTTGGTGACACTGGGGCAGTTCTCTGTGATCCGGCTGGAACGGGATGCCCAGCTGGTGGTTCCTGTGCTGGATTACAGCCTGCCCACCAAGGAATGCTGTGACAGCGGTGCTTGTGCGGAGGACCCCTGCGAGATGTTCTCCCGGATCCCGTTCCCTGCATCCCAGTTTACCCCCAGGGGCTGTGACCGCAAGCCGGACACCGATTGCCCCTATACCACCACAAAGTAAAGCAAAAAGCCTCCGGCTCAGCCGGAGGCTTTTCAGAGTGTCAAAAAAGCCGCAAACCGTCAAAATAGGTGTGAATGGTAAAAGGAAGCAGCGTCATTGCGAGGCCACTTGTGGCCGTGGCAATCCGTTCTTCTTAAGACCCCAAAGGCTTGCTGCGCAAGACATTTTGACTTACTGCGCAAACCGGACTCTACCGTACCTATGTACGCCGACGAGTCCGGTTTGCTTGTCTTTGCGGCTCCTTTGACCTCTGCCAGCTTGTCAA
>SVLB01000021.1 GCA_015068135.1 Oscillospiraceae bacterium
ATAGCTAAAAATCGCCGATCTTCGACAGAAGATTGGCGATTTTTACTTCTTCACTATTACCTATTCACTCTTCACTAAAATCCACCCGGCGATTTTTGGAAAGTAATAAGTAATAGTGAATAGTGAAGAAGTAAAGGTATCCGCTTCGCGGATGATTTAGAATTAATTGCGGGAGTTCAAATTCATACGCAAAACATGTGACGCAAAACATGTGACGCAAAACATGTGAAATATCTTTTTCGTAGCCCATAGCTAAAAATCGCCGATCTTCGACAGAAGATTGGCGATTTTTACTTCTTCACTATTACCTATTCACTCTTCACTAAAATCCACCCGGCGATTTTTGGAAAGTAATAAGTAATAGTGAATAGTGAATAAGTATATTGCAAAACCAACATTTCACCTCTATAATAAACATATCCAGTTTATGAGGTGGTCATTATGACAGATAGTCCCTTGTTGGCAAAATCCAAGGCTTTTGCATTGGAGATCATTCGAGTTTGCAACGAGATAAAGCGCAGTCAAAAAGAAAGTATTCTAACAAATCAGCTCGTTCGCTCCGGGACAAGTATCGGTGCCAATATCCGCGAAGCCTTTTATGCACACGGTAGGGCTGATTTTATTGCTAAATTGCAAATCGCTCTAAAGGAATGTTCTGAAAGTGAGTATTGGCTGGAACTGCTGATTGAGAGTGGCTATCATGGTGACAAAGCGATTCTTGATCGGTGTGTTGAGATAAAGCGTATCTTGATTTCTTCGATCAACACTGCAAAGGAGAATACCCAGAAATGACGCCAATTGATGTGTTTTCTATTCGTGAAGCAATCTCTTCCGATGCAACCGCCATTTGGCAGCTTAATTGCGATGAGATGGGTTATCAATACTCTTTGGTTGATACGATACAGAACATAACAAAACTTCTCAGCAGTAATTCCGACAGAATCTATGTTGCTGTTTATGATGATACAATCGTTGGTTATGTCCACGCAAATGATTACGACTTGATTTATGCACCGCATCTAAAAAACATTATGGGTATAGCGGTATCAAGCAAATACAAGCGAAAGGGTATTGGAAGAGCATTGTTGCAACAAGTTGAGCATTGGGCTCGTGAAACCGGCGCATCTGGCATCCGTTTGGTTTCTGGTGCAACCAGAACAGACGCACACGCTTTCTATCGACACTGCGGCTTTGAAGGAAACAAAGAGCAGATCAATCTCAAGAAAATGTTCTAAATATCCAAATCATTTTGACCAACCTTTAATTCATATTTCAAAAGTTCACAAAATACTTTATACTATTATGTTTTTCGAACTTTTGCTCCAGCATTTTAACACAGTAAATCTCAAGAGATTCATTTCGATCAATCTTGTCAAATCAAAAAACCAGACCTTTCGGTCTGGTTTTTTGATTTGGTGGGGGATGGTGATTCGAACCCATCTAAATGTGGCGCGGATGAGCGCCACCGGCGAGGGCTTGACCGAGCCGAACCTTTATTTTCTTTCGCATCAAGCGAAAGAAAATGCAAATCGAATCCACCATCGGCGAAATAATAATGCAAGGGGGCAAGATTTAACACCCCACCCTACTCCATGTCTGCGAGGTATGCGTATTCGATCCCAAAAGCGCCTTTGCCTTTGTATACAGGACAATGACATCCCCAGCGAGGCAACCGCCAATCGCAACGCCCCGCAGATCACTTTTCAAAATCGTTACGCGTTTGAGACCCATCCTGTCAATGTCCGCGTCACTGCAATCTCCCGCTAAGACAGTGTTTTCTGCCTGTTCATCCAGTTTGTCGTTCACATCAATAATATGGTAGCGGTCCGGATATTTGAGCAATAAAAAGATCCGGCTTTTCTTTTGGATCAGCAAACAGCGCTCCATACCTGTCACCTCCAAGGTCAGTAACGGTTTCATAATGGCTACAGTATATCATAGTCGGGTATTCACCGCAATCAAAACTGCAAAAAACTTCCTCCATAGCTTTTCATTCGGCAAAACCTGTGCTACAATATTTTCATTCCCATCTGCAACCTTTGCCGTTTTTTTACGAGTAGATAGGTGAAAGGGGTGATCCACATGGAAGACAGCCAGATCGTAGCGCTGTACTGGAAACGGGATGAGCAAGCCATTGTCCAGACCCAATCCAAGTACGGAAAATACTGCCACTGCATTGCCAGCAACATTTTGCCCGTGTATGAAGACGCGCAGGAATGTGTAAACGATACCTATTTGGCCGCCTGGAACAGTATACCTCCCCATCGGCCCACAGTGCTTTCCTCCTTCCTGGGAAAACTCACCCGCCGTATCAGTCTGGACCGTTGGCGAAGCACTCAGGCAAAAAAACGTGGCGGCGGCACGGTACCCTTGGTCCTGGATGAGCTGGGTGAATGTATTCCCGGCGGCTCTGACCCGGCGGCACAGGTGGAAGCCCGGGAGCTAGCCCTGGCTGTTGGTCGTTTTTTGGACACACTGACCGATTCCCAGCGCAGGCTCTTTTTGCTCCGCTATTTCCGGTTGGACAGTGTACCCCAGGCCGCTGAGCAATGCCACCTCTCCGTCAGTAAGGCAAAGTCCGTCCTACATAGGCTTCGCAAACAGCTGCGTACTTATTTGCAGAAGGAGGGATACTGATGAACCCGGATAAGCTTCTAGATGCCATCGGTCTTTTAGATGACCGCCATTTTTCCGAAGAGCAGACCGCAAAACCCGTTTCCTGGCGCAGACGACTCTCTGTCGCCTTGGCGGCAGTCCTGGCCCTATGCCTTTGCATAGGCACGGCTCTGGCCGTCAGCCCGCAATTGCGGAAGCTTGTTTTTTCCATTTTCCACATAAAGACCACGGAGACCCCACCGGCAGTCACCGCCTCCTCCCCTACCCAGTCCGGCACCGCGCCTACTCAGTCCCCCCTGCAGGAGTTGGGGATCGTGGATATTGACGGTGCTGTAGAGGCCATGTATTTTACCACAGATGGCATCGTACTGACCTATGACAGCGGTTTTTATACCTGCTCCCGCACGGATCCCGACGTCCCGGCGACCGATGCCGCCTTTTGGGAGATCCGCAGTGACGGCATCGTCAATATAGGCGCAGAGCGCATAGATTTCACCCTATCCCACGGAGATCGCAGTTTCCGTATCCTTTTCGACTATGCCATAATCGCCGGAAGGCTGTGCATCAAGGTATGGCCCATGGGTCTGGACAAAAACCCCATCGGCAACGGCTGGAACGTGACCGCCATCGGGCAGCGAACCGACGTGGCCCTTCTGTCCGTCCCCGTAAGCACCGGCACCGACTATACCCACGATTATCTTTTGCTGGATCTGACCACCCTGGAAACCACCGATCTTTTGTCATCCATTGATCGTTCCGACCTGATCCTTGACTATTTATGGCTGACCGATGATCTGCACTGGGGGCTTCTTACAGGCATCGGTGGCGGCGACTACTGGTGGGTCTGCGATCTGACCCGCAATACCCTGATCTCTTTGAATGACTTGACCGGCGTAACCGCCACGGAGCCCTATTTTTTGGATAATGAGACCCTGGTGTTCCAGGAGGCTTTGGGGAACCGGCGGATCAATCTGCACCGACTTCAGCTCGCCACCGGCACAGGGCAGTGTCTGCTATCAGACATTCCCCTCCGTCAGAAAGGCAGTCCCGGTTATCGGGGAATCCAGCGCAACGGCGCTCAGGGGGCCCACTGTCTGATCTATGGGGACGACGGCACCGTGACCCTTTATGATCTGCGCACGCAAAGCAAACTTCCCCTGACCGGGATCGATCCCGACAGGCTCATTACCTCCGAAAGTCCCGACGGCAGCCGTGTTCTGCTTGCCTACGAAGAGCGCAATGACCAGGGACATTTAGGCTACGGCTTTTCCCAATTGGGCATCCTGGATCCGGAAACCGGCGTCGTTCGGATGCTCACCCGGCAAGTCAATGGCTCCCCCGAAGATCTTCGAGGCTGGCTAAGCAGAGACACAGTCGCCATAACCGCAACGGATGCTGCCGGGAATTACTATGTATATGTGTACACATTTCGCAATGATTGAAAGGATCTTTTTACTATGCTTCAGGATCTGACCTACGGTATTCTTGACAATCAATACAAAAACCTCTCCCCGGAGGTGGGGGACGTTGCCCTTTGCTTCCGGGATGGGCAGGTGCTTCTTCACCGGGATGCAAATGATCGCCTGACCCTGACCCGGTTCTCCTCCCCTGCCCCGGGCCGATATCTATTCTCCTTGCAGGAAAACCGGTATTTTCTGTATTCTGATGATACCGCTGACTGGGAATCGGATTTTTCCTGGGAGCCGGTACGGCAGCTGCGCCAGCTGCAGAGCAAGGATATTTGCTTTGCCATTATGACCGGGTGGCATCTTTATAACTGGTACGAAAGTAACCGCTTCTGCGGCAAATGCGGTACTGTCACAGTCCATGATAACCTGCAAAGAATGCTTTCGTGTCCCCATTGCAAAAATATGATCTTTCCCCGGATCAATCCTGCGGTGATCATTGCCGTGACAGATGGAGACCGGCTTTTATTAAGCAAATACGCAGGCCGCGCCTACACCCGTTATGCCCTCCTTGCGGGCTTTACGGAAATTGGCGAGACCCCGGAGCAGACCGTTGCCCGGGAGGTCATGGAGGAAGTGGGACTGAAGGTCAAAAACATCCGCTACTACAAAAGCCAGCCCTGGGGCGTGGACGGGAATCTTCTTTTGGGTTTTTTCTGCGATCTGGACGGAGACAGTACCATTCACCTGGACGAAACAGAGCTTTCCATGGCTGCCTTCTATCCAAGAGACGCGCTTCCCGCCAAGGACGACGGCATCAGCCTCACCCGGGAGATGATCCGAGTCTTTGAAGAAGGACGGGAACCGAAATGAACATTTTTTGAATAATAGGTTTTCAGATTGTAATTTTCCCCCAAACGTGGTATAGTAAGGGAAACTATCCTTTAGGAGGCATTTTCAATGAGTTCTGATGCCCAGGAGCGGAAAAGCCCCTTCTCCTTCCCCATAAAAAAAGAGCAGTGGCTTTCCCTTTTGGAGAAGATCGGGATGGGCACTGTCCGATATCTTCTGTTTTTTGTTATGTTTTTCGCTGTGGAGGTGTATGCCTACATCCTCCTGGATCCCAGCGATCTGATGTCCTTGGCCTTCGGTGCCTGCTGGTCCGCCATTTTGGCCTCCATTGTCTATGCTCTGCCCCGGCTGGCCGGGCGCATCGTCTTTGGCATTTTGTATTTCGTTTTGGCCATCTGGACTGTGGCCCAGGTGGGCTATTATCAGGTTTTCGGTGATAAGCTCATGTGGATCACCACCGCGTTTTTTGCCGGTGAGGGTGCCGAATTTTTAGGTGATGTGCTGGCCTCCTTTTCCACCCTGTGGTGGATCCTCAGTATCCTGCTGGTCGCCGGTGGAGTCGTGGTGATCATCTGGTTTCCCAAGCCCATGAAGCGGCTGTATTCCCGGCTATTTTTGCTGATCCCTGTATTTGTTGGCATTTTGGGGATCGCCACATTGCCGGAGGTGATCTTCCTGCGGGACAACGATATTTGGGGCACCCGGTCGGAATACGCCCAGTCCTCCTCTTACCGCGCCACCTATAATACCATGTACGATGCCAAAAACGTATACGATATGGTGGGTATGTATCAGCTGACCTACCGGGATATCTGGAAGAATGTGATCTATCCCCTCACGCCCTCCTACCGTGACAGCATTCAAAAAGAGGTCCAGCAGATCAACGACCATTTTGATCAGCGGGGCGACCACACGGATAACGAAATGACCGGAATGTTTGCGGGTAAAAATGTGGTTTTGGTCCTTATGGAGAGCATGGATGATTATATGATCACCCCGGAGGACACCCCCACCCTGTACCGGATGATGGGAGAGGGTATCAACTTTACCCAGTTTTATACCCCCGGCTACGGCAGTGCCCGTACCATCAACTCGGAATTCTGCATGAATACCGGCATTTACCTGCCCACCACCGGTAAATATGTCTTTAACTATGTCACCAACGACTGGAAGCAGTCCATCGCCTCTCAGATGACCGCTAACGGCTACACCTCTGAGGTGTTTCACTACAACTCCCCGGATTTCTACAGCCGCGGAGTCTTCGAGCCTGCCATGGGCTACCGCACCTACAACGCCTACGAGTATTACACCCAGGACAAGGACGCACTGTATGACGACTGTCTGCTTTTTGATATCCCGGAGCTGAGCGAATTATTCTTCCGGGAAGGGCCTACCTTTAATACCATTATCACCCGTTCCGCCCATTTAAGCTATGTCTACAATGAAGTGCTCAGCTATTGGGGACTGAAGCAATATCCCGAATACCGGGGCAAATACGGCAGTCAGGAAGAGGACTGCGCAAGACTCAAGGCCCGGTTGGTGGACGATATGTTTACCCGGCTTCTGGAGGAGCTGGAGGCCAAGGGGCAGCTGGATAACACGGTGATCATCGGCATGACCGATCACTACACCTACGGCTACAAAAATGTGGAGGAGATGCTGGCCCTTTCCGGTGTCAGCGAGGACCTTTCCATTTTGCTGGAAAAGACCCCCTGCTTTGTTTGGAGTACCGACTGCCCTCAGATGGAGGTCACCAAGACCCTGAACACCGCGGACCTGGTGCCCACAATGCTCAATCTCATGGGCTTTAAGACTGAATGCCGCTATTTGGGTCAGGATGCCTTTGATCCCAATTACGTCGGCTATGCCATCTTCCCCAACGGTGACTGGATCAGCGATGGCGTGATCTGTCAGGTAGGTGCCGGAGGTGATATGAAAGTGCTGGCGAACGACAACGGGAAGACCCTGACCCAGGAGTATTTGGAGGGTATGTGTGTCACTGCCAACCAATTTATCCACATCAGTAATTTACTGCTCACCTCCGATTATTACAGTACCATTGATGAATAACTGTCTGTAAAGAAATATGCTGTCATCCCTCGACACTTGGGATGACAGCATTTCTTATTTATTCGGCTTTCCCATACCCGACAGGGGGTATCATTCGTGTGAAAACATTTCCGGGAGGGCATCCGTAGGATTTACCGGGTACGCGTTTTACGGCGGGGTCATGACCCCGTTCTACGGATCCTTTACAGGAAAACCAAATAAAGGACCCCGTAGATCACCGGCTGATGGGCAAGGTAAATGATCAGGGAATGTCTGCCCAGCCATTCCAGGGGCTTGCAGGAAACTTTTGTAAGCAGACCTTGCCGGCGGTGTTTCTCCACGACCCGATAGGCAAAGCACCCCATCCAAAAGGAAAATAGCCACGGGATCAGGGGTACATAGTCCGAGGAAGAAAAGGCCGTCCCGGGAAAGCCCAGATAGGCAGTGAACAGATTGCTGTAAAGCCAGTCGGGAAGGCGTACCAGTTCCCTTCCGCAAAAAGTAAGCCTTTCCGATTCTGCATCCTGGGTCAGCAAAAAAAGAAGCAAACACAGAAAAAAACCGGCATAGGGATCGCATTTTTTAAGGATCGGCTTTCCTGCCGCAGATAGCACCATTGCACTGCCCAGGAAGGTCAGGATCCCAAAGTGAATGGGATGCTCCGGCAAAACCAGCAGGGTGACCAGGGTCACCACAGCGCCGCAGCCTAAGGTGATCAGTCCCCGTTTCACCGGCTGCTTTCCCATAAGGAAGCAAAATCCGGAGATCAGAACAAACATCCAGCGAATACTGCGCTGGACCACCCAACCTCCAGGTCCGGTAAACCAGGGCCAGGCAACACCGTGGATATGGACAAGATCCCAGGTAATATGGTAGGCAACCATAAAGACGATCGCCAGCCCCCGCAGCATGTCAATGGTACGGTAACGTGTTTTTGTCAGTTCCATTTTTTGTACCTTTCTCAGATCTGCAATCGGGACAAATGCTCTTTACGGTATTGCAGGGGGGTAATGCCCGTGATCTGCTTAAACCGGAAATTAAAATAGGGACGGCTTCCAAAGCCGCAGGCCTCCGCAATGGCATCCATGGACAGCTCTCCCATCACCAGCATGGACTTTGCCGCGGAAATACGCCGGGCGGTAACATATTCTGCCGGGGTAGTACCAAAATAATCCCGAAATACCTTATGGAAATAGCTGCCGGATAGATTGACCACCCGGGCAAGGGTCTCCAGGTCCAGGGGCTCTGACAAATGGCTTCGGATATACTGCTCCACCGCACTCATGGCCTGGCGGTGGGCATAGGGAGCATCCTCCCGGGCTGAAGATCCCTGGCGGCTGATCGTATATACCAGCTCCAGGGCATACCCCAAAGCCAAAAACCGCTGACGGGGCTTGTTCTCCACATCCAGCCGCATAAGCTTATAGAACAGCTCCGGTACGGTTTCCAGGTCGCTGAGCTGGAAAGCATCGGGAAGCTCCTGCAAGAAGCTTGCCATCTCTGTATCCTTGGTCTGCAAATGCAGATACAGACACTTCATGGGAAGCTTACTGTAGCGGGTCTGCCCAGGCTTTGCACAGATCACTGTTCCCCGTTCCAATGGGACGGGCTTATCGTTTATATAGCTCATACCGGTCTGGCGGTCCATAAAAAGCTCGATCTCGTAGCAATACACGACCCTGGGATCGGAAACCGCCGCCCGGGGAAACTTTACCCGGGAATCAAATACGCCAAAGGACAGGACCTGAAGTTCCATAGGCTTACCCCCTTATAGAATAAGATTTCTAAAAAAATAATCAGGAATACCCTAGAATTTCAAATAAGAAATATATATAATGAGTATATTACAGCATTTTTGAAAATGCAACAATTTTTTCTGCCATGAATCAGAAAGGAACTCTGCCATGAAAATCACCCATTTAGGTCAGGCCGGTCTGCTTTTTGAAACCGAAGCTTGCAAGGTCATGATCGACCCCTACCTTTCCAATTGCGTCGTAAAGGTCAATCCCGCCAACTGGCGCAGACAGCCCATTGACGAATCGATTTTCGACATTCGTCCCGATGTACTGATCTTTACCCACAACCATCTGGACCATTATGATCCGGAAACCGCAAAAAAGCTCCTGGACAAGCACAAGGGCATCACCGTGCTGGCACCCACCTCTGTTTGGAACGAGGTCCGCCAGGTGGCACCCGGCAACAACTATGTTCAGTTTGACCGCCACACCCGGTGGAGCGAGTTTGGTCTGCGCTTTGAGGCGGTAAAAGCCACCCACAGCGACCCCTACGCCATTGGCGTGATCCTCTCCGACGGTGAGAAGAAGTATTATATCACCGGCGACACCCTTTATAATGAAGAGATCTTCGGCGATCTGCCCCAGGGCCTGGACGTGGTATTCCTCCCCGTCAATGGCGTTGGCAACAATATGAACATGACCGATGCCGCGGATTTTTTCAAGAAAACCGGTGCAAAGCTGGCAGTTCCCCTACATACGGGTATGTTTGATACCCTGGATCCCAATGATTTCCCCATTCAAAGTAAAGTCATTCCCGAGATTTATAAGGAGGTAAAGGTATGAAGATCACAGACGTAAAAATTTTCACCGTAGACTGCTTCCGTACCAACTGGGTATTCGTGAAGGTCTACACCGACGAGGGCATTGACGGCGTTGGCGAAGCCACCCTGGAATACAAGGAAAAGGCCCTTTGGGGCGCTGTGGAGCACATCAAGGAAGCCATCGTGGGCAAGGACCCCAGAAACATTGAAGACATTTGGCACGGCGTATACCGGGACGCTTACTGGCGTGGCGGTGCGGTGCTGATGAGCGCATTGAGCGCTGTGGAAATGGCCCTGTGGGACATCCTCGGCAAGAGCCTGAATGTGCCTGTGTATCAGCTGCTGGGCGGCAAGTGCCGGGACAAGGTTCGTATTTACATCAATGGCTGGTTTGCCGGTGCCAAAGAGCCTGAGGAGTTTGGTCAGAAGGCCAAGATCGCTGTGGAGCGTGGCGTGACCGCTATGAAGTGGGACCCCTTTGGCAAGAACTACATGGACATTTCCAACAAGGATCTTGACAAGGCTCTGCGGTGTGTGGATGCGGTGCGTTCCGCTGTGGGTCCTGAGGTGGATCTACTGATCGAAGGCCATGGCCGTTTCAATATCCCCACCGGTATTAAGATCGCCAAGGAGCTGGAGCAGTTTAAGCCCATGTTCTTTGAAGAGCCCGTGCCTCCCGATTCTCTGGAGGCTCTGAAGGCCGTCCGGGATAAGTCCCCCGTTGCCATTTCCGCAGGTGAGCGTCTGTACACCCGTTGGGATTACCGCCGCTTCTTTGATCTGATGCCTGCTGACTATATCCAGCCCGATATCTCCCATGCCGGCGGTATTATGGAGCTGAAGAAGATCTCCGCCGAGGCAGAGTGCCGCTACATCCCCTTCGCTCCCCACAATCCTTCCGGTCCCGTGGCCAACGCCGCGACTCTGCAGCTGGCTGCCTGCTGCAATAACTTCTGCATCCTGGAGATCATGAACGCCGATGTGACCTGGCGCAAGGATGTGACCACCGAAAGCCTCACCTATGAGGACGGATGCATTTTCATCCCCGACCGTCCCGGTCTCGGCATCGAGATCAACGAGGAAGCCTGCCTGGAGCATCCCTACAAGGTACATACTCTCCGCCACTACACCGGCGCATTGACAGACATTCGCCCCGCCAAGACAGAGTTTTACTTCTAAGAGGTACCTTATGGAACGTAGAATGCAGAAAATCGGCAAAGTCCAGCCGAAATCTTCTCTGGAGATCAAGCATTCTAAAATTGGTCTTGGTTTTGAGAAGCTGGACCGGGATGTGTTTGATCCGGAAAAAGCCTACCCCTTTGTGGCCCAGAGTGGCGTAAAATGGGCAAGACTGCAGTCCGGCTGGCAGCGCACCGAAAAGGAAAAGGGCGTATACGATTTTGCCTGGCTGGATTCCATTGTGGACAATATGCTGGCCGTTGGCGTGGAGCCCTGGCTTTGCCTTTGCTACGGCAATGCTCTGTACTCCCCGGAGGCTGCAGAGCATTTTGGTGCCGTTGGATGTCCTCCCATTTACTCTGAGGAGGCCAAAGAGGGCTGGAAAAACTATGTGACCGCCACGGTGGCGCATTACAAGGGCCGCATCCATTACTACGAGGTATGGAACGAGCCTGACGGCCCCTGGTGCTGGAAGAAGGGCGCAAATCCCATCGAACTGGGTGCGTTTACCATCGATACCGCCAAGCACTGCAAGGCGGCCGATCCCTCCTGCGAGGTCATCGGCTTCGCAACCTGCCGCACTGAGCGGTTTGGCTTTTTGGAGGAGCTGTGCCGCACCGGTGTTTGTGACTGCTTAGACGGCATCTCCTACCACTGCTATAAGATCCACGATCAGGAATTTGAGGACGTTTTCAACTTCTACGATGATCTGCGGAAGCGCTACAATCCCAAGCTCAAGATCTTCCAGGGCGAAAGCGGCACCCAAAGCCGCCACGATGGCAACGGTGCCTTGCGGAAAGCCAGCTGGACGCCCACCAAGCAGGCCAAGTTTCTGCTTCGTCACCTGCTCATTGATATTGCCTGCGGTGTGGAGTTTACCTCCTATTTCTCCTGCATGGATATGATCGAGGCCCTCAACGGAGAAGTCGGAGATGTGGCCTCCTACCTGGATTTCGGCTATTTCGGTGTGGTCGGTGCGGACTTTGACGAAAACGGCCGCGCCACCGGCGAGTACAGCCCCAAGGAATCCTTCACTGCATTGCAAACTCTGTGCAGTATTTTCCACGGAGACTTTGAACTGCTCCCCTTCCCCTGTGAGGGAGTCGTACAGCACTCTATGTGGATGTGGGGGCCGGATTATGATTTTAAGAATGCCAGAAGCTACGGCTTTCGCAAGCCCAACGGCTCCCGGGGTCTTGTCTACTGGAATTCAGACAGCAATATTCTCACCCAGACCTATGACGGCACCGTTTCCCTGCGGATCACGCCTTCCCGGGTACCGGATCTGAAGCTGGTGGATCTGCTCACCGGAGATATTTATGCGATCCCCGAAACCATGGTCGTTCCCGACGGTCAGTTCCTTATTCTGAAGAATTTGCCCATCCGGGATTATCCCCTGCTGCTGACCAGCGGTGATTTCTTAGCTTAAAGGAGTAATTTACCATGAAAAAATCTGTATTTGTTACCGGCGGCACTTCCGGCACCGGCTTTGCCACCTGTGAGAAGTTTGCCCAGGCCGGTTATAACGTTTTTATGTGCAGCCGCAGTGCTGAGCGTGCCCAGGAGGCCGCAGAAAAGATCGCCGCCAAGTACGGTGTCCACGCCAAGGGCTATGGCCTGGGCATCCGGGATGAGGAAGCGGTCAAGGCCGTCTTTGCCGATATTGATGCCCAGGACTGCTTTGTGGAAACCGTAGTCCTCAACGCTGCCAACATGGGCTTTGGCAATAATCCTGCCAAGGGTCTTGACTTCTTTGAGCAGTCCATTGAGGAATTCCATGAGGTTTTTGAGACCAACCTGGTTTGGAACTTCATGATCGTCCGTCAGGCGGCCATCCGTATGAGAGAGCATGGCAAGGGCGCCATCGTCTTTATCAGCTCCAACACCGCCTACCGCGCCATTCCCAACCGGGCAGCCTACTCTGCCTCCAAGGGCGGCATCAACAGCCTGAGCAAGTGTCTGGCTGTGGATCTGGGGCAGTATGGCATCCGTTCCAACGTGGTCCTGCCCGGCACCATTAAGACTGAGCGTTGGGTGAATATGGGCAATACCCGGATCGTGGACGGCGGCTTTACCCCCATCGGGGATATTTCCGATTTCGAGGACATTGCCAATGCCGCCTTCTATTTGGGAACGGATATGGCAAAGAATGTCACCGGCACCGAGCTGACTGTAGACGGCGGTATGACCTGCCAGCTGTATCCCCAGCTTCTGAATGTTCTGAAGAAAGAAAAACTGGAGCAGCAGTAATAGAGTATACCAATCATACAGGATAAGGAGTTGTCATTATGTCTAACTACTTCCCCACACCTGCCTATTACGACAGAATGCCCATTGATATCTCCTTTGTATTTGAAAAGGACTGTCCCGCCGGCAACCACGGCTTTTTGAAGGTTGACGGTGAGAATTTCCGCTTTGAGGACGGCTCCCTGGGTAAGTTCTGGGGTGTTATCTTCAACGGTGCGGCTTGTTTTCCCACCCATGAATATGCCGACAAGGTAGCAAACCGCCTGGCTATGGCCGGTGTGAACATGGTACGCTTCCATCAGATGGATGGCGAGTGGCATCGGCCCAATCTGTATCAGATGTATGCCGGTCCCATGATCACCACCACCCGCAAGCTCTGCGAGGAGTCCATGGAACGGCTGGACTACCTGATCAGCGCCCTGAAGAAGCGGGGCATTTACATCAGTGTGGATATGAAGACCTTTCGGAAATATAAGGCCGGTGACGGCGTAAAGTTTGCCGATCTTATGGAAGATACCGCCCGCGGTTACAGTATGTATGACCCGGTTATGATCGATCTGCAGAAGGAGTTCTGCACCCAGTTCTGGAATCACTACAATCCCTATACGGAGCTTTGCTACAAGGATGACCCGGTGTTTGCCACCTGCAATATCGTCAACGAAAACGATTTGTTCATGGACTACTCCGGCAGAATCCGCTATCACCGCATCCCCTACTACGATGATATGTTCCGGGATCTGTTCGCCCAGTGGCTGAAGGAAGCGGGCATTACCGATTACGATCCCTATAACTGCCCTCTGTACAGCAAGGACGAGCCCATGGTCACCTTCCGCAAGGTCCTGACCGAGCGATTCTATCTGACCATGCGCCAGCATCTGCTGGATCTTGGGGTCAAGATCCCCATAAGCGGCACCAACTGGCTCAAGAGTGATGCTATGGTCCAGGCTTCCGCAGTGAACGATTTTACCGATCATCACTATTATTTCTACGACTGGAGCTGGGGCGAGTTTGAGAAGACCACCTTCCACCGCTCCATTACCAGTCTGCCCTGCCAGCTTATCGGCATGGCCCGCTCCAAGCTGGCAAACAAGCCCTCCTTCATGACCGAGTGGGACGTTCCCTGGCCCAACTCTTACCGTGCTGAGGGTGCTCCCTATTTTGCCGCTCTGGCCTGCCTGCAGAACATCTCCGGCATGGTCATCCACACCTATTCCTATGGCACCTTCACCGACCGGATCGACCGGATCGGCAAGGAAAGCTGCTCCCCCACCCTGGGCGGTGTTCCCTACCGTGAGGGCATCTTCTCCTGCTGGAATGACCCTGCCAAGTTTGGTCTGTTCTATCACAGCTGTCTGATGATGCGCCGCGGTGATGTAAGCCCTGCCAAAAAAATGGTCGGCCTTACCGTTGACCATCCCGCTGCCCGCTACTTTGAGAAGTACCGTCCCATGATCGAGCGGCACCGGGTCTGCTCCGTTGTGGACGACACCACCGGTGTGGACGAGGTTCACGAGGATACCTGGGATTATCCCGAGGAAAATCCCAACATCATCGAATCCGATACCGGCGAGCTGTACCGTGATGTAAAGAAGCGCATCGGTATCATCGATTCTCCCCGTACCAAGATCGCCTACGGCTTCTTGGGCAAGACCGGTCCCGTGCAAATGAAGCGGGGCGATCTGAACATCAACCTCAACAATATGGGCATTGATTGCTACACGGACTTTGCCGTTGTGGCACTGTCCAGTCTCAATGACGATCCCATCGAGAAGTCCAATCATATGCTCCTTTCCACCATTGGTCGTGCCCGGAACACCGGTGCCCAGTTCGACGGTGAGAAGCTCATCGACTTTGGTCATGCTCCCATTGTTTCCGAGGTGATCGATGCCAAGATCCGCATCCGTACCGACCATAAGGATCTGCGGGTTTGGGCCGTGAACAACGACGGCTACTACCAGGGCTGGCTCCAGTCCACCTGGGAGGACGGGTGGCTCAGCTTCCATGTGGGTCCCCAGTACCCTGCCAACTACTATCTGATCCAGGGCGAATAAATGGGGCTGTCTCACTGGATTGAAAACGCTTGTGTATACTGTAGGGACACCCGTCCTCGGGTGTCCGGGAGGTAAAAATAGCGCAAAATCTGCAAGAAATATGCAGATTTTGCGCTATTTTTTTATTTTGGTTGCGGTCACCTCGGGAGAGGTGACCCTACGAAAAACATTTTGAGACAGCCCCTTTTACTTTTCATCTATCTGGTCCAAGGTAATTCGGATATCACCTGTGGTGGCTTTCAGGCTGCAGGGGCCACCAGCTTCGCTTTGGGGTACGTTTACACTGCCCGTGGTCGTCTTTGCTGTAAACTGTTTTGGTGACAGCAGGAAACCTGTAATGTCTCCTGTGGTGGTTTCGATCTCCAGTTCTCCGGCATCACATTGGTGCAGCTTGATATCACCGGTGGTTCCCTTTGCCTTCAGCAGTTCCTGCGCAATGACGTTTTGAAGAACAATATCTCCCGTTGTTGCCTTTACGTTCAGGTTTTTGCAGGAAATATGGGATAGCTTCATATCACCTGTGGTCAAATTCAGCTCCATCTGCTGTGCAGTTAGATTTTTTGCGCTGATATCTCCGGTGGTCAGCTTTGTTTCAATGGTATTATACGCCTTTTCCGGGACCGCCACTGTTATTTTGGTTTTCCCAAAGTGGATTCCCATGCGCTCATACCACTTGGTCGTGTCCGCAAGCCGGATCGTCAACGTGCCGTTTTCCACGGAAACAAGGTGCTTCCGCTTCGTTTCCTCTTTGCAAATCACGGTAGTTTTCCCGTCAGCAGAGGGAATGATCTCCACATCGCTGGTTTGGGTGTGGATGGATATATTTTCGTAGACTTCCCGGATCTCATACGTATTGGTTTCATAATGAACCGTAGATAGTTTTGTAAAATCCCAATCAAGCGCCATCATAACACCTCCAAAAATCAAACACCCCAAAAGGAGCATGGACGCGGCAGCTGTCAGCCAAATCTTTGTCCTTCTGGCCATTATCCATTCCCCTTTCCGGTAAACAGTTTGCGGCTCAGAAACCAGGTTCCTTTGGTAACCGCCTTACAGCCATACAGTGTGAAAATACTCAGTCCGCCGCAGATCAGACCTGCCGCGATCATAGCCGTTCCGGGTAGGCCATAGCCGCTCACAGCATAGGCAATGCCGCTGACCGTACTGCCAACGCAAGTGCCGATCAAAGCCACGAAAATCGCCCATACAGAAACGATCAGAGAAAAGATAACCGCTGCTGTGGCAATCAGCAGGGACAGCCAGATAGGAGAACCCAAAATCAGGCAGAGGAGCTGCCACGGTTTCCAGGTTCTTCCATGTTTTGCAGCAGTGAGAGGCTCTGCATCTTCCGGTTCTTCCCTCTCATCCATAGGTGCAACAGCCGCCACAGCCTCCGCCTCCGAAAGGCCCTCCTCCATGCGGTCATCGATCATTTCCCCATAAAAGGCAATACGTTCTTCCCGTTCCTCCGGGGGTAGATCCTGAAAACGCTTCTTCAGTTCCTCCAAAAACTCATTTTTGGTCATTTTCATCCCCCCTGCTGATAACAAACTGATAAATAGCAAGGATCTGTGCCCACTCCTCCCGAAAATCCCGGATCCGCTGCAGACCCATTTCGGTGATCCGATAGTACTTCCGAAGCCGTCCCCCATGCTCTGCGGTGCGCACGGTCAGCATATCGGCTGATTCCAGGCGCTTGAGAACCGTATACAGGGTGGATTCGGAAAGCACCATATAAGGCTTCATATCCTTGATGATCTGGTATCCGTAGGACTCTCCGTTTTTGATCGCGGCAAGGACACATACATCCAAAAGTCCCCGTTTTAGCTGTCCATCCATATGATACCTCCTGTCTTGGTATACATCGTATCACGAGGTATTGAATTTGTCAAGCAGTATTTTTCTGTTGACATTGTAAACAGCATGTGATATATTGTGTTTACAAAGTAAACAAGGAGGGAGATTTATGGAACAGGTAACCGCCGCGGAATGGAGCGTTTTGGAATGTCTGTGGGAAGAAGCCCCCAGGACCGGAAGGGCCGCAGTGGAATATCTGGAAGCATCCGTAGGCTGGTCCAGGTCCACTACCCTGACCATGCTTCGCAGAATGACCGAAAAGGGGCTCATCGCCTGCCAGGTACAAGACGGTGTGAACCGCTATACGCCCTTAGTCAGCCGGGAGGCCGTCAGCCACAGTCAGACACGAAGCTTCCTGGACCGGGTGTACCACGGCAGTATCGGCATGATGCTTTCGGCCTTCACCAAGAAAGAAGCATTGACACGAGCCCAAATTGATGAGCTTTACGAGATCCTGAAGGAGGCGAAACCCCATGATTGAATGGATCGTTACTTCCAGCATATTGATCTGTGTTGTACTTCTCCTCAGATTTTTGTTCCGGGGACGGATCGGTGTTCGTTTCCAGTACGGACTTTGGCTTTTGGTTCTGATCCGGTTATTGGTGCCCCTGAACATCCCTGCCCCTTCCAGCGTTATGAACGCTCTGCCAAAGGCGCCTGCCTTGGACCAGCCCCTGACATATATCGGCTATGATACAGGGAATCTTCCGGATCTTGCCAAGCCGGAGCGGGATCCTGCCCTTCCCGAAGCCCAACAGCAGGTACAGTATCAGCAAGCCCTGGAGCAATATAACGAAGCCATGGACGCGGTAAAAGCGGAAACCGGCATTGCCATTACTCCGGAAAATCTTCTGTTGGGCATTTGGCTTTTGGGCATGACCGCAGTGGGCGCTATCCTATTAGCCAGCAATCTTCGCTTTGGAAAGAAACTGCGTAAGAATCGGAGTCCTATGGAGCAGGACTACATTCCCCTGCAGGTTTTTACCTGTCCGAACCTTCAGACACCCTGTCTGTTTGGTCTGTTCCGGCCTCGGGTCTATTTATCCGAAAGCCTTTCCGGGGAGGCACAGCTTCATGTATTGCATCACGAATACACCCATTTTCGTCAGTGGGACCATCTTTGGGCCTTTTTGCGTTGTCTCTGTCTTGCGGTTCATTGGTACAATCCTCTGGTATGGGCAGCGGCCAGCCTTTCCAAAAAGGACAGTGAGCTTTCCTGCGACGAGGGCACTGTGCGCCGTTTGGGTGAGGAGGCCCGGATCCCTTACGGTCAAACCCTCATTGCAATGACCAGCGCGGGCCATACTTCTCTCATTACCACCGCAACCACCATGACCGGCAATCACCGCACCTTGAAAGCCCGGATCCTCTCTATCGCCAGGCATCCCAAAACCCCGCTGGTCGCAGCGGTCTGTATGATTCTAGCCCTGACCCTGGCTGTCGGGTGTACCTTTTCCGGATCCACCCCGGAAGAACCGGTCACCTATGCCAACCTTCTGTATCACAACGGAAACTATTATCGTTATCGGCAGACCCTGGGCGGTCCAGTAGCCAATTTAGATACGCCCACGGAGTATTTGGGAGAGATCTCCCAATATGTAAAGGAGGGGCTTCCCCAAAAGGAGCTGGCATCCAACGGATTTCCCCAGGGAACGCCCGTCTACAAAGACTTTCCGTTAGAGGCAGAATTCACCGAAAATGCGGTATTCCCCTATTCCCTTTTTGTGGAATACGAAACGCCCCATAGTCTGAACACCTATGTATTCGAGCGCATTGAAGAAAAAGAAGCAAAAAAGCCTATGCTTACCATGCCGGCCCTGGAAAAACTGCTGGAAAATGGATACTACGATTTCCAGGATTTCCGGGACTACAGCGGTAAAAACATAAGCTTTGAGGACTATATTTACGAATACAATATTGCGGGAAGCGATTATACCCTGAAGGTGCGCAGTCATTTAGGGAAAAAGGTAGACGACCTGCTTTTGATCCATGACCCCACAGGAATGACCGCAGATTTAAAGGAAACAAAGCTGTCAACGTTTCTTGCCCAGCAGGCCACCGCACCGGTCTCCCCGGAGCCCTACCCCTTTACGTCGGAAGAAATGAACGATGCCCTGGCGGTTGCCCAGGAGTATTTGGACGATTACATTCAAGAGGATGCCTACCATTATTTCTACACCGATGGGCTTATTTATGACGAAGATGCCACTACCCTGGCACTGGAATCGGCGACGGTGACAGATTCTCCGTACCGAAGCGATCTTTTGGCTGTGTTTCGGGTAAACTACCGGATGCAGGCGGTGAATCAATACGGCGATATTATCCGGAAAGAAAATGCCGGATATGTGTACTGCTTCCGGCAGGATCTCCAATCCCCCTGGACAGTGGCACGGTTTCAGGAATAGTGTCAATTCCATGGGTTGAAGGACTTTCGTCCGGCGGTCCGAAAAGATTTTTTGACCTCGATGGGCAAAAAGCTTTCTTGCAACCATATACCATAACAAAAGCCGGGACATGGAATCCCGGCTTTTGTTTCGGAACGCTGAGGGCAGCGTTCCCTACAAAGAATTGTCTATTGTCAGTTTTTCTCCCATTTCGGGGGTCCACAGCTTTGGGCCGGGGGCTTGGGTAGTGGCCTCCACCTGGGTCCAAAGGTCATAGGGATCGTTGGTCCTGGATGGCATATGCAGTAATACAAAATGCTTTGTTTTCTCCCCTACTGTTTTCCACACATTGGGAGTTACCCCATAGGCATAGGGGGCAAGGATCACATCTACGGGATCCTGGTCCTTCAAAAATGCCGGAGAAGCATCTCCCGTAAATAAAATCCTTTGACTGCCCCGGATCAGAAAGCTTACATGGGGCGTATCCAGCCCCGCCTTTCCCAAATGGCGGGTGGCAATGGGTTGTACTGTTACACCGCCCAAGGTCACCGCCTCCTGGGTAATTCCCTCCTTTAGCAGGCACTCCGGCCCTAAGATGGGCCGGAGCGTTTTTGTATAAAGGGAACGGGCATAGCCCCGGTCAAAATGATCCAGGTGCCCATGGGTAAATGCGGTGATATCCGCTGGGGCGGCATACAGTTGCTCCCGGATGGGATCCGGTGTGCCAAAATAGGGAGCTTGTTCCCGGCAAACACCGTCCAAAAGGACGGTGATGCCGTCAATTTCCAAAAGCGCACCGGCGTTTGCTGTACGCCAAAGCTTCATTACACGCCTTCCTTTGCCCGACGGATGAACTCAGCCTCGTCGCACACATTGGCCTCGGCAGTGTAGCCTGCCAGGGGAATCAGCTTCTCGTGGATGGTATCCAGGATCCAGCTGGCCTGGGGGAAGAAGAACTCGTCAAACTCGAAGGGAGGAGTGATCCAGTTCTTGGCACCCACGACAGCGGGAGGTGCATCCAGGTCGTCGAAGCACTGCTCGGTAATGTTCCGGGCCACGTCGTTGAGGAAAGAGCCTCTTGCGCAGGCATCGGACACCAGCAGGACCTTACCGGTCTTACGGACGGACTCCAGGATCTTGGTGTAGTCCAGCGGAGACAGAGAGTGCAGGTTGATCACGTCAGCCTCCAGGCCGTACTTCTCAGAAAGCTGCTTGGCGGCATCCATAGCACGGTACAAAACCGCACCCACGGTCAGGATGGTGATATCCTTACCGTCACGGACCTTGTTGGTATCGCCGATTTCGATCTCGTAACGCTCGGTGGGAACGCCGCCCTCGTGGAACTGCTCGCCCACGTCGTAGATTCTCTGGCTCTCGAAGAAGACCACGGGGTCAGTGCCCTTCAGAGCGGTCTCCATCAGGCCCTTGGCCTCCCAGGGAGTTGCGGGGAAGCAGACCTTCAGGCCGGGGATATGGGTACACAGAGCGGTCCAGTCCTGGCTGTGCTGAGCGCCGTACTTGGAGCCCACGGAAACACGCAGAACCAAAGGCATCTTCAGAATACCGGCGGACATGGCCTGCCACTTGGACATCTGATTGAAGATCTCGTCACCGGCGCAGCCGATAAAGTCAGCGTACATCAGCTCCACCAGGGCGCGGCCGCCGGAAAGCGCATAGCCAACTGCGGTACCGACGATGGCACCTTCCGCCAGGGGAGAGTTGAACAGACGGCTGTGAGGCAGGGCGTCCATCATGCCACGGTACACAGCAAAGGCACCGCCCCAGTCACGGCAGTCTTCGCCGTAAGCGATCATGGTGGGATCCTCGTAGAACCGGTCCCAAATAACTTCGCTAAGACCGTCACGGAGGTTATACATCTTCATCTTGGAAACGGGCTTGCCGTCTGCATCGATGGTGGAACGGACCTTTGCCTTGATCTTCTGGTAGCCCTCGGCCTCTTCCTTGGGTACAGTGATCTCGGGCTCACGGTCGTCCATCTTTTCCACCTTCTGATTGGAGAACATGATGCGCTCCACAACAGCAGGATCCTTCTTAAAGTCGCAGTAGGGGCTGATCTCAGGGTCAGCGGCGGCCTTGCAGATCATGGTCATGCGCTCCTTGGTCTCAGCCAGGATGGCATCGATCTCGGCCTGGGTAGCAACACCGGCCTCGATCAGGGCTGCGGGATAGGTGGTCAGGGGATCAACTTCCTTCCAGGCATCCATCTCTTCCTTGGTACGGTAAGCGTTCTGGTCGGAGACGGAGTGACCGGAGAAACGATAGGTCAGGGTTTCCAGCATCACGGGGCCCTGTCCGTTGCGCAGGAGCTGAAGCTTGCGCTCCATGGCATCGATCACTGCCAGGGGGTTGAAGCCGTCCACAGTCTCGGCATGGAACTGGGTGGGGCTGACACCGGATGCGATCCGGCTCATGCAGCCCTGGCCCATGGTCTCTCCACGGGTCTGGTCGCCCATGCCGTAGGAGTTGTTGAAAATATTGTACAGAATGGGCATGCCGTCATTGTGAGACTCCCACAGAGTCTTGTACTGGTCCATGGCGGCAAAGTTCAGGGCCTCCCACACGGGGCCACGGGCCATAGCGGCATCGCCCACGTTGCAAACACAGATACCCTTCTTGTTGTTGACCTTCTTGTACAGAGCGGCACCGGTGGAGATGGTGCCGGAGCCACCAACGATGGCGTTGTTGGGGTAAATGCCGAAGGGCAGGAAGAAAGCGTGCATGGAGCCGCCCATGCCCATGTGGAAACCGGTCTCACGGGCAAAGATCTCAGACAGAGTGCCGTAGAGAATGAAGCGGATAGCCAGCTCCTTGGTATCCTTGGTTTCGCCCAGCTTCTGGGTAGAACGCAGGCACTTGCCCTCCAGGAAGGTCTCCATCACGTTCATCAGCTGCTCGTCGGTCATCTTGTTGATGGTGGACAGAGCCTTCGCCAGGATCTCAGAGTGGCTGCGATGGCTGCCGAAGGCAAAGTCGTTCTCATCCAGCAGGTAAGCCTGACCCACACAGGCGGCCTCCTGGCCGATGGACAAGTGGGCAGGACCGGGATAGGTATGGTCGATTCCGTTGTAGGAGCCCTGGGTCTTGATCAGGTTCAGCATGGTCTCAAACTCACGCAGAACCGTCATATCCCGGAAAATACGAACCAGGTCTTCCTTGGTGTACTTACCGGATTCCAGTTCTTCCTTCACGGTCTTATTGTACTGGTTTACGGGGATCTCGTTGAAGGTCACCTTACCGGGCGCACGGACCACGGAAGGATCTACATATAAACTCTTAGGCATATTCTATATCCTCCTTACTTGGCAAGCAGCGTGGTGAAGTTCTCCAGGTTCTGGCACAGTTCCTTCTGGAACCGGGCAGCAGGAGTACCGTCCACAGCGCGGTGGTCGTAGGTCAGGCTCAGGCCCATGGCGGGATAGATCTCAATGCCGCCGTCCTTGCCCTTGCGGACACGGTCAGTGGTGCCGCAAACGCCCAAAATACCGGTCTGGGGAGGATTGATCACGGGAGTGAAGGACTCAACACCCATGTTGCCCAGGTTGGACACGGTGAAGCTGCCGCCGGAGAGCTTGTCGGGGTTGATACCGCCGTCACGGCACTCAGCCGCCAGCTCCTTCACAGCCTTGGAGATCTCCAGCAGGCTCATCTTGTCGGCGCCCACAATGGTGGGAACCATCAGGCCTCTGGGGGTATCCACGGCAACACCCAGGTTCACCTGGCTGAAGCGGCGGATGGAGTTATCGTCCAGCATATTGGCGTTCAGGTCGGGGTGGTTCAGCAGTGTACGGGAAACAGCATACAAAATGATGTCGCCCAGGGTGATACCGGCATACTCGTCACCGGCATTCTTCAGCATCTTCCGGTATGCCAGGATATTGGTGGCATCGAAGGAAGTGGTATGGGTCAGCTGAGCCATGGTAGAAAGGCTCTGATGCATGGACTTGGAAATGGCACGGCGGATACCGCTGAACTTCACATCCTCATAAGCGGCCTGAGCGGCTGCGGGAGCGGCAGTCATAGCGGCGGTGCCATTGGCGATGGCCTGCTGTACGTCACGCTCGATGACACGGCCATTGGGGCCGGTACCGGCGATCCGGGAGGCATCGATGCCGGCTGCGGCAGCCAGCTTGGCGGCTCTGGGAGATACGGGAGCGCCGGCAACCACCTCGGCAGCAACTGCAGCCTCGGCAGTCTCAGCAGCGGGAGCAGCCTCCACAGCGGCCTCTACCACCATGGGAGCGGCACCGGGCTTCAGACAGTCGGTGGGCTCACCCTCGGGACCAACTGCGCAGACGTTCTCCATGCAGGGAACCTCGTCGCCTTCCTCGAAGAAGATGGCCAGCAGCTTACCTTCGGCAGTGGACTCGCACTCGAAGGAAGCCTTATCGGTTTCGTATGTAAAGAGAATATCGCCGACCTTCACATCGTCGCCAATGGCCTTCAGCCACTCGCCAATGATGCAGGATTCTACGGTGATACCGGCCTTGGGCATGATCACAGCCTGGGCCTTGGTGTTGCAGGCAGCTGCGGGTGCAGCGGCAGCAGGTGCGGCGGCAGCGGCAGGCGCAGCTGCGGGAGCCTCAGCGGCAGAGCCGCCCTTCAGACCGGAAACGTCCTCACCGGGGTTACCGATGGCACAGACGTTGACCAGGCAGGGTACTTCGTCGCCTTCCTCAAAAAAGATCTCCAGCAGAGTGCCCTCTGCGGTGGACTCGCACTCAAAAGAGGCCTTGTCCGTTTCGTAAGAGAACAGAATATCGCCGATCTTTACGGGATCGCCAACCTTCTTTTCCCAGGTACCAATGATACAGCTTTCCACTGTGATGCCCGCCTTGGGCATAATGACTGCATTTGCCAAAATGGTTCCTCCTTTATATTTGGAGCATCCCACAGGCAAACCCCGTGGCATACTCTTTGTTATACCTTGTTAATTATAACACAATATAACATCCCCCGTCAATATCTATTTTCGGTTTTTTTCAGAAATTTTTAGTGGCGCATCCGCACAGCGATAATCGAAGACCTCCTCTGGAGGGACCGGTGCCTACACCGGCCCGTGGGCCGAAGTGGTCTTCGGCCCCTACAAGGGGTGCTGCTTTCATAGCAATGGCGCTGAGTAATCTCTTATATCTGACAGCGCAAAAAGTCGGCTCCGAAGAGCCGACTTTTTGGGTTTCTATGGGAATTACTCCTCAATCTTTACCGGGTATTTGTTCTCCTCCGGCTTGTCAATTCTCACAGGAGGATTGCCGCTGTTTTTCAGCGTCACATCAAAGTGCTGTGCAGAGTTTTCACTGTAGATGGTCAGGTAAAGGCCACCTTCAATGATGCAGTCCTCGAATAAGGTGGGGATCTGCAGATCTGCCGTTGCCAGATTCTGCAGGCGTACCGTACGGTAATTGGTCTCGCCGCCCCAGAATTCGCAACGACGGAAGGTCAGCGTAGGTACGTAGGTGGGATTCTTGGAGCCGCTTTCGTGAGTGTAGAAGGCGCAGTGAGAACTACTGCCACGGAACTCGAAATAGCAATCCTCAAACAGGAATTCCGTACCCTGGGCCATACCGTTACCGATGGTGTTATTGAAGCCCAGCTGCTTTCCTGCCGCATTTTTATCGCTGAACTCATAAATGCAGCGCACATTCTTGTAGATGTGCTGCGTACCCTGGTCATTGGCTGCATTATGGGAGTCATCGTGGATGGCATAACGGCCATTCTTACAGTAGATCTCGATGTTCTCGATGTAGCAAGGTGCAATGATGTTCAGCGGAGACCAGGTACGGCTCTCACCGTAGGTGATCTCGTTTGCCTCGGGGCTGAAGTCCAGAAGCACATCGCCCAGGCCAATGAGGCGGGTATTGTAGGGCAGGAATACACAGTAGGGGAAGTAATCGGGAGACTCCACATTATCGGGAGGCGTCGGTACATTCAGTTCTCTGTACTCCCGGAAGATATCGTAAGTACCCTCGTCCAGGAAAATGATCTTCTCGTTGGTATCGTCTTCCAGGTCCATAAAGAGCTTGGTGACGCTGGTATACTCCCGGGTGGGGCCTACATAGTAGATGTTGGCAGGGTCAATACCCTCCATCTGCTCCGGAGTGGGGATTCTGGGATCGACCCAGCCGGTAATCTCGGCAATGTTCCAGCCCTGCATTACGGCAGTATACTTTTCGCAGAATTCCTTCACAGCCGCGATCTGAGGATTCGTCAGGGTATCGAGGCGTGTGTTTACCAGCTCCAGCATATTCCGCAGAGAACGGTTAACGGTTTTGCTCTCCACCAAAGTGCCGTCCTTCAGGGTGATCTGGGCGGTGGCTGCCAGAAGTGTCTGGCCGTGATTTTCCACGTCGTAATTGTCCACACGCAGAGTAACGACAGTCTTTGCAGGATCAAAGGCCTTCTCCATGCTCACGGGCTTGCAATTGGTCAGCTGCAGGACGTAGCCTACGGTTTCAATGTTCGCCAGCACAGCGTCGCTGCCGTAAACCGTTGCCTTATAGCCCACGCCCTCAGTAGCAGGCCGGAGGCTGATGTGGCTCACCTTCAGATCGAAGCGCTGGAAGGTATAGCCGTTTTCATCCTGGAACGCCATATAACGGTTTTCCCGGGCAATATCCGCATTGGTACCAAGGAAATGGGGTGCTACATTACAGCTCACAGAGCCGGTCAAATGACCCATATCAGAGATATCGTAGTCATCGGTAGCGGTGTCATAGCCGTAGAGAGTACCCTCACCGCTCAGGTCACCGGTATAGGTAAAGCCGTTGAGGTTCAGCCATACCTTACCCTGAATCTCACCGTTGCCTACATGGTTGCTCAACAAAGTAAAGACAGCATGGTCACCGCTGGCCAAGCCATCGGCAAGGGTCGCAAAGGTGGTGCCATCCTGTGCCATCAACAGGCCGTTGGCATAAATGCCCTGGTCATCGGCATTGTAGGTCAGGCTGAGGGCTTCCGAAGCAAGGCAGGCAGTCTTGTCAGTTGCTGCCGTTGCGATCTTACCCACATAGGAAGTGTCCACGGAAACAGGGGCTTCCATAGCCAGGGTATCTGCCAGAATCACGCAGTCAGTGTTTTCCACGTACAATTGTGCGCCGTCACCGCTGAAGGCAGGGTTGCCATCCAGCGTCAGCTGGGCATTGGTAACATAAATGCCGTCACCGCTTTCAGAAGCAGTGCCATTTACCATAGTACCGCCGGAAATATTGGCCTTTACGCCGCCATCCAGGTAGAACAAGCCGCCCTTAACAGCGGAATCGCCGTTGAAGGTACCGCCGGTAATATTCAGCTCGCAGTCATCGTTGGTACCGAAGATGCTGCCGAATTCAGCCTGGCCGCCATTGATGGTACCGCCGGAGATATTGACCTCCACCGTACCTGCACATTTGCGCACGCCAATGACACCGCCGTAGGTTTCGGACTTGCCGCCGTTGACGATGCCGCCGGAGATGTTGATCACAGCAGGACGCGCGGAATCGGAGGAATAGCCATAAATCGTTGCGCCATAGCCGGTGTAAGTCTTGGAGGTGGTTACCAGGTCATTGACCTCGCCGCCGTTGATGGTACCGCCCTCAATGTTCAAAATACCAAAGTTCTGAACGGAGATCGCACCGCCATTGACACCGTGGTCGTTGACCGTACCGGTAATGGTACCGCTCTTGACAGTCAGTGTGGCGGTCTGCTTATAGGATGTAGTTGGAGTGTGACCGATCACCTGGATCACGTTGCCGCCGGAGCTGTCGCCGACCTGGCCTGCATAGCCGCCGCTGATCGTACCGCCATCGAGTACAAAGTTAGCGGGACGGAACACCCGGATATTGCCGCCGGAGACTGCACTGCCGTTCAGGAACTCACCGCCGGTCATGGTAAAGTTGCCGTGGATCTGAGCGTTACCGCCGGTAGAAGCCGCCTTGCCGTCTCTGATCACGCCGCCGGACATGGTCACATTGGTAATGACCTCGCCGTTCTTCAGGGGCATACCCAGATACAGGTTACCGCCGCAGGCGTTGCTGCCCTTGGTCTGACCACTGGTAATGGTACCGCCACGGATATCCATGGTGCCGTTGCAGCGGATATTACCGCCACAGTTGGCGAAACCACCGGAGATGGTGCCGTCAATGAGCACCATATTACCTGCTGTGCCGTTCGCTACACCATGAATGTAAATGTTGCCGCCAAAGTTGGTGGTGGCATAATCGGTGGTGTCAGTGCCGGTATCCTTGCTTCTGGCACGGCCATCTTGAATGGTACCACCGGAAACGGTCAGCGTATGGGAATCACTCTCATGCTGATAGATATTACCGCCGCTGACGAATGCGCGGCCATCGGAGATGGTACCGCCGGAAATGGTAGTATTGCCGAAGGAAGCAATGCTGCCGCCGTTGTCTGCCTCGCCTCCGGAAACCGTACCGCCGGAAACGGTCAGCACTGCGGAATCTGCCTCGTGGTAAATACAGCCGCCGAAGAGATCTGCCTTACCGCCGGAAACCGTACCGCTGGAAATGGTAGTATTGCCGAAGGAAGCAATGGTGCCGCCGTTTTGGGCAGTACCGCCGGAAACCGTACCGCCGGAGACTGTCAGCAAACGGGAGGTTGACTTATGGTAGATATTGCCGCCGTAGAAATAAGCGCGGCCATCGGCCACCTTACCGCCGGAAAGGGTAACCGTACCCTCGGAGTAAATATTACCGCCGTCTGCCGCAGTACCGTTCTGTACAGTACCGCCATTGACGGTAAGGGTGCCGCCCTTCGCCTTGTTGGAGACATAGATATTACCGCCCTTACCGGTCCCTTCGCCCGTAGGCGCTACACCCTCCTTGATCGTACCGCCGGAGATGGTGGTATTGCCGTCACTGTAGATATTGCCGCCCTTCAGAGCCTTACCGCCCAGGATGGTGGCATAGCCGGAAATGGTGATGGTACCGGTAGCAGTATCGTTGGTGCCGGTGTAGAGGTTACCGCCAGGGCCGGTAGTGCCGTTGGTACCGGCCTTACCGTTACTGATCACCGTATTTGCGGTGGGCAAGGAAGAATTTGCACCGGAGATAGAGATCTTGGAGCCGGGAGTACCGCAGATGTTACCGCCGTAATAGCCCGCAACACCGCCGGTGATCCTGCCTTTGGTAATGGTCAGGGTACCGCCGGAAAGGTTAATATTACCGCCTTGGTTATTGGTACCCGTTTTCACTGCCTGACCGTAGGAGATCACACCGCCGGAAACGGTGGTGCTGGAAGTGGAAGACAGATAGACGTTACCGCCGTGACCGGAAGCCTTACCGCCGGTGATCAGGCCACCGGAGATCTTCACGGTGCCATCGGCATAGATATTACCGCCATTACTGCTGGCAGTGCCGCCGGAGATCTTACCGCGGGTCATATTAAAGGTACTGCCCGCTGTCATATACAGAGTACCGCCATGGACAGCAGAGCCGCCGATCAGGGTACCGCCGTACATATTCATGGTACTCTTGGCGATCATGTAGAATACGCCGCCACGGCCAATGGTGGTGCCGCTGGTGGTCACAGTACCGCCTATAAACAGACCGTCGTAAACATTCAGGGTAGCCGCCGCAGAGTTACCGATCACAGCAATACCGCCCTGACGCATAGAAGTCTTGGTGGCATCCCAGTTGCCGCCGTAAATGGAGCCCACGCAGCCTTCATACATATAGAAAATGCCGCCGTAAGACGACTTGGTGGTAGTAGAAACGGTGCCCCACTCGGTTGCAGGACCGCAGTCAGTAATATTCAAAATACCCCTGATGTTGATTGCCCGCTTGGTGGCCGTAATATTATGGCCGTTGAGGCAGATATTTGCCGTGGTTCCTGCCGCGTTAGTCCAGGTATCGGCCAGTGCGATATCGGACACCAGGTAATAGTTGCCGGATGCGGGCAATGTGGTCTTTTCCGCATCGGTGGTGCCCCAGGGAGTGAAGGTAACGTCGGAGCAGGAATGGCTCCCCTTGCCCTCACCGTGACCGCCGCATACGCAGTGGGTATGGGTTTCTGTCACGTTCACCGTCAGGGTCTTGGTCACGTTCCCTGCGGTGAAGGTCACCGTACCGGTACCCACAGCCTTGCCTTCAATGCAGAAGGGCCAGACGACCTGCAGGTTATCGCTGGTGGTCACGGTGATATTGGAAGCATATTCCGGAGCCAGGGCAGGAACGATCACGTCAGAAACCTCTTCCAGACCCACAGAGATGGTATCGGGAACCGCGGTTCTGTCCAGATACTCCAGGGTGATCTGTGTCACCTGGTCATTGCCCTGGGTAACATTGTAAAACACCTGTGCCATATTCTGGCCCACAGCATTATAAGTCACCTGGCTCAGATGGGTAGTATCCTGGGTGCAGAACACACCGCCCTTACCGGTGGAGGTGGGCTTGCTGACTGCAGTACCCTGGGTGGTATAGTTGATATCCGGGAAGGTAGCAAGGCCGCTGGTAGTCAGCCAATCCCGGTAAATATCGGAAGCGATGTACACATCGGGATATTCCGGGGATGCCGCCATAATATAGTTGACGGCCTTGTCGTACTGGTAGTCATCACTGGACGCGGTCCAGATAGGAACGATGCCCATATACTCCAGGGTCTCGTTGCCGGCTACACCATCCATATCCATGGCAAGATCCGTTTTCAGACCGTTCCACAAGGTCTCGTAATCGGACTTCAGGGAAGCATGGCTCCAGTGGTTATAGTTGGCATTGCCGAAGTTAGCACCGGAGAAGTAGAACATGGCCATTTCGCCCAGGGTGTAGTGTCCTGCGGCGATCTCATTTTTGACGATCTGCTGGGCATAGCCAAAATGGGTCAAAACACTCTCGTACTTGTAGGCATAGTGGGCACGGCTTTCACCGGCATTCTCATAGTGCCAGCCGGCAACACCGGGCAGCCACTCGTTGATGCAGGAGCCAGGAATGGCCAGGTTCATGACCCAGGCCTTTTCGCCGGTGAGCTGATTCCACTCATAAGCCAAAGCACTGCCCACACCGCGGGTACCACCCTGACCGGGAGCAAAGGCATCCAATGCGCCGGTGCCGGTGCCGCCTGCACGGGTAGCAGAGCCGTAACCCAAGCCGCCATTGGCAGAGGTAAGGCTGGACCGCTCAAAGGAGCTGTAGCCCTGACCGGCCTCCACCGCCACAGACTGTCCGGGTGTGCCATACTGGCCTGCGCCAACGGAATGGCCGGTGATCAGGAACATGGAAAGTCTTGCGGGCTTGACCTCCACCGGGTAGCTGACGCCGTCAGCCACGATGGTGGCGGTACCGGTACCTACTGCAATGATCTTGCCGCCCTCGTAGATCAGGACGTGATCATCATCAGTGGTAGTGCCGATCTTTTTGGAAGTAACCACTTCATTTTCGATGGTAACAGAAGTGGCGCTTTTGCCGATCACCGCGGATACCGCCTTACGATCGTCATAAAGCATTTGAATGGTTTCTTCCGCTGCAGTGGCAACAGCAGCTTCCGTAGCGGGCTGAGCCGCCGCTTCTGTTTCTGTCTCAACCGCCAGTGCAGACATGGCAGTCAGGCAAAAGCCCAAAACCATAGCCAAAACCAGCAGCATTGACAATGCTGTTTTCTTCACGATAATTCCTCCTAACATATTTTGATGGATTTCCACTTTGTATTTTAACTTATATTCGGTCATTTTTCAATTACAAACGTTTGAAAATAGCAGCTGGGCACTCCCCTCCCTTTCATTTTCTACTTTTTACACAATTTTCGAACTGTCATTTGTGCAATTTCACGACATTCGAAAAGGCTTCTCCCGTAGGAGAAGCCTCAGAGTGTCAAAAAAGCCGCAAACCGTCAAAATAGGTATGAATGGTAATAGAAAGCAGTGTCATTGCGAGGCCACTTGTGGCCGTGGTAATCCGTTCTTCTTAAGACCCAGAAAGGCTTGCTGCGCAAGATATTTTGACTTACTGCGCAAACCGGACTCTACCGTACCTATGTACGCCGACGAGTCCGGTTTGCTTGTCTTTGCGGCTCCTTTGACCTCTGCCAGCTTGTCAAAAAAGGGGCCGGTGCCTACACCGGCCCGTGGGCCGAAGTGGTCTTCGGCCCCTACAAGGGTGGTACTTTCATAACAAGGACGTTCTAAAGCTCCGGCATTATCCAGGTTTATTCTTCCAAATCCTTTGCGTGGTCTTTATAGTCGCTGTCCGTGGGGCTGAGGCGGTCTGTTTCGTTTTGGTAGCGCTGTACCACCTTTGCCGCCAGTTCCACAGGAAGCAGCGTACCGGCACCGGCCACGCAGCCGCCGGGACAAGCCATGCCCTCCAGCAGATACCCATCGTATTTTCCGGCTTTTGCCAATGTCATCAGCTTTCTGCAGTCCCGCAGGCCCTCTGCCCGGGCAGTTTTGACCTGGGCGTCCGGATTGGTTTCGTGGATCATTTTCTCCACTGCCCCGGCAACACCGCCGGATACCGCAAAGCCACGGCCTGCGGCAGAGCCCTCGTTCAGATCGTGCATAGGCTCGATGGTTTCAAAGTCAATATTCTTGGCCTCGAACATACCCTGCAGTTCCTCGAAGGTGAGAACAAAGTCCACATCAGAGCGAATGTCCTCCCGGATGGCCTCCAGCTTCTTGGCGGCACAGGGGCCCACAAAGACCACCTTGCAGCCGGGGTACTTCTTCTTCATAAGCCGGGCAGTAAAGACCATGGGGGTCAGGGTCATGGAGATCTTTCCGGTCTCACCGGGGAAGAGCTTATTGATCATGGAATGCCAGGCCGGGCAGCAGGAGGTCGCCATATAATTCTGCTGGGAAGGCACCTTTTCCAAGAAGTCCTTTGCCTCTTCAATGGTACAGATGTCCGCACCCACGGCAACCTCTACGATCCGGGCGAAGCCCAGCTGCTTCATGGCGGCAATGAACTTGCCGGGAGTGGAATGCTTGCCAAACTGTCCGATAAAGGCCGGAGCCACAATGGCCACCACACGGTCACCCCGGAGAATGGACTGGATCACCTGGAAGATCTGACCCTTGTCAACAATGGCACCGAAGGGACAGCTCACCAGGCACTGACCGCAGGCCACACATTTTTCCTGATTGATCACTGCCCTGCCCTGCTCATCGGACTCAATGGCATCCATACCGCAGGCAGAAGCGCAGGGGCGTTCCATATGGACAATAGCATTGTAAGGACAGGCCTTGGCGCATTTACCGCATCGGATGCACTTATCCAGATCAATATAAGAACGGTTATTCCGGAAGGTAATCGCTTCCTTGGGGCAAACCTTTTGGCAGGATGCCGCCAGGCAATTCTGACAGTAATTGCTTACCTTATATTGATTGGTAGGGCAAGCGTGGCAGGCATAGGGAATGATATTGACCAGAGGGGGATCATAGTACTGTTCCGCAACAGCGGCGGCATCCATGCCCTCGGTCATCAGATGCCGGGTCTGAATGGGGCGGATGTTCAGGCCCATGGCCAGGCGCACACGCTCACTGGCAATGGCACGCTCCAAAAACACAGACTCCCGGTGCAAAGGCTGGTCGCCGGGGACAATGATATAGGGCAGTTCATCCACGCCCTCGTAGCCCCGTCCGGCATAGGCCATCCGCGCCACTTCCGTAAATACCTTTTTCCGAATATCGGTGATCAAAGAAGGAATTCCTCTCATACAGTTACCTCTCAAGCATAAATTATCAGAAGACCCACCAGCATACCGATGATGGCAGAAAAGGCAGGCAATTTGCTATGGTACATCAAAATGGCCTGGGGCAGGATCTCGCCAAACACCACATACAGCATGGCTCCGCTGGCAAAGCCCAGGCTCAGCGCCAGGCCCAGCGCGCCGATCTCTCCCAAAAGATATCCCAAAACCGCGCCGATCACTGTGGGAATGCCGGAAAGAGCGGTAATGATCACCGCTTTCCACCGCTTCATGCCGCCGCTGATCAGGGGCACGGATACCGCCATGCCCTCCGGGATATTGTGCAGACCGATGAGCACCGCCAAAACCAGGGCCGCACTGCCCATGGTGGCGTCATTGCTGGCATAGGACGCGCCAATGGTCATGCCCTCCGGGACATTGTGCAGCGCTATGGCGCCTGCCATCACGATGCCCGCCACAAAAAGGGAAAGCTTATTGTCGTTTTTCGCATAGTGCTGGCGAAGATGGTCACTATGGATCAGCTCGTCCAGATCGTCCGCGGTTTGGGGATGGTTTTCATCAATATGGGGGACCTCCGGGTTGGTCTTCCGGTCGATGAGGTAATTCAGCCCATAAATCGCCGCAACACCAAAGGCCACGGAGCCAATGACCGTATAGATCCCCACCTGGGTCTCGATCGCCTCTGTGACCAGGTCAAAGCAAACCACACTGAGCATCACGCCGCCTGCAAAGCTCAAAAGCAGGCTCACCACCCGGTTGGAATCCTTCTGCAGGATCGCACCGATCAGACCACCCAATCCCGTACCCACAACGCCGGCAATGGTGGTCGCCAGCAAAAGGGTTTGCATCACATCCATATCTCTATCCACCTTTATCTAATCTGTTTTTTATCATACCACACAACGCGCAGTAACACAATAAAAAGTTTTTGACATTATAAAAGCCCCTCATCCGTCCCAGGAGAAGCCTTGCCGAAACGCAAAAAAATCGGGACTGCTTGTCCCGATTTTTGTTGCGATTTACAGGTAGATACGCAGCATAGCAAAGCAGTCCCGGTCTGTAACATGGGTCAACCGGAAACCGCCGCCGCAAACAGTCACAGTTTTCGATTCCGACGGCTTCAAAGTGCCGTCTCCTGTGCCCCGTTTGTATACAATATTGTTGATAATATGATTGCATGGATATAAATCCACACGGTATTCTTTGTCCGGCAAGCCCTTCACCTCAAAGCACAGGGGAATAGAATCGCAGGATGTATTGACCGCCAGAACATCCATATACTTCACATTTTTTACAGCAATGGCACAGTATTCCGGATCACAGCCATTCGAATCAGACACATGGCTTTCTACGATCCGACCGTGCATACCGTGAAGCATTTCCATGGCGATACCGTTGGGGGTCGCCCCATAAGTTCCGTCCTCCCGAAGGATATACTGGGTATAGGATATCTGCAGATCGGGGTTATGGAAGGTACACCATGGGAAGGGATATGCCCGGCCAAACTCTCCGTTGGCAAAGGCGATCAGGTAGGTCAGAATGCCAGAAGCATTGTAAAGAGCATCGGCAGGCATACCGGTGGCTCGGCTTCTTCCCATCTCGTTGAGAAATACCGGGCGCTCAGGAAGCCCAAATTCCCGGAGCATATCCGCATGCTGCCGGACGATCCGCTTTATCTTTTCCACGCCGGAAAGCTTGGTCAGCTCGTAATTGTCCGCAAGACTCAGGCTCCGGTTCTCGGGGGCATTGTACATGTGGTAGGAATAGAAGGCCATGGGATCGTCAGCGATCTGGCTTTGCTTCAGCAGCTTCATAACCCCCAGCATCAGATCCCAGTTCTGCAGAGGATGGGCCTGCGCAAAGCCGCCCAGCTCCAAAGGAATGGGATAGTTGTGCTTTGCATTGAGCCGCCGGATGGCCCTGTGGGCGCACAGATAGATCTTTACATACTCCTGGGCGGTCAGTTCGCCGAAGTTTGCGATATCTATCTCATTTCCGCATTCCACATAGCGGATATTGGGAGCCAGGGCCTTGCAATGCTCCACTGCGCGCTCAAAAACATCCTCATACTGCTTGTAGGTAATGACACCGTCGGATACTTCCCGCTCGTAGCGGCGTACATTCAGCAAAAGCTCCTGGGCGTGTTGGCTGTGACTGGTGATATAGTCCACAAACCGGGTCCCGGAGGGAGCGGGAACAATCAGGCGCATATCGTAGGGATAGTGCAGCTGCTCCAGAGGATACCGCATATTGCCGATATCGTAATCGGGGTAAGTAATGCCCGTGCGGTAGTCCCAGTACTCATCCAAAGTGATCCAGGTACGCATAACCCTGGCTTTCCCCAGACGGCTTTCCAAAAACGCCGGAAAATCCACCGGAGGGACATAACGCAAGGTAGAATTCTGCCACTGGGTAGGATCGGTATAAGCACCGATCTCCTTTTGACAATTCACATGGACCTTCATGAATATTCGCTCCTTTACGGCATTTTGTAATAACAGCATACCGCTTCCGGTTTTCCCTGTCAACGAAATATCTTATCCGGTTTTTTCAAAATCCTACGGTTTATATCCCCAAGACTTTCCGATTCTGATTCTTTCCAGTTTACCTTCATCTGTCAGCTTGGCAAGAATCCGGTTCGCCGTTGCGGGAGAAACGCCAAACAGCTGGCGTACATCTGCATTGGCAATTGTCCCATTCTTTCTCAAATACTGTTTGATTTTATACCAACGCAGTTCGTCTGATGTTAAATTTTCGACTGCATCGGAGGTCTGAACAGCCTCAATTAGCGCTTCCTGAATTGCAGACAGCATAAACTCGATAAATGCCGTAGACTCACCCTCATAGTTGGAGCGATTAATGGAGGCATAGTATTCATCCTGTCGATCATGGATGATGGAATCCACCGGGAGCCATGCAAACAGCGGTTTCCACTGGGTCAACAGCAGCGTGTGCCACAGGCGGCCAATTCGTCCGTTACCGTCAGCGAACGGATGAATGACCTCAAGTTCGTAATGGAACACACAGCTTTTGATCAGCATATGCAGGTCGCTTTCTTGGGTCCAGTTGAGCAGTTCTTTTGTCAGTCCCGGTGCGTAATCCGGCAGTGTACCAAAATGCAGGATATTGCCTTGCTTGTCCACCACACCAACAGGACCGGAGCGGAAGCAACCGGATTCCTCCGTCAATCCACGGGTCATAACGGCATGGGCGTTCAGTAGATCATCCACAGAATAGGGATTTAGAGAATCCATCATCTCGTAGATCTCGTATGCATTCTTGACTTCAGCAATATCCTTAGGCGGTGCGATAACCCGCTTGCCATTCAAAACGGCAGTAACCTGCTCCAGACTCAAAGTATTCTGCTCAATAGCCAGAGAGGAGTAGATGGTGCGGATTCGATTCGTCCGGCGCAGCATGGGGTTTGTAGTCAACCCAGCCACAGCATTGACTTGTCCAACTAATTCTGCAATCTCTGCGATTTTATCAAGAATCGCGTTTGTAATCTCAAAGGGTGGTTTTTTGTTATACATAGCACATCACCTCACACCTATTATAACAGCTCATCGCTCATTTATCAACCATAATTGATTGATGAAATGCGTGATGAAAACAGATGCCTTCACATGTAGCAGAACCCTTTCTGTTGGCTTTTGGCATATTTCTCGCTATAGCTACCAGTTTTTGCACTGGTGGCAGCCACTGTCCGCCGGACAGTGGCATGTAAATGGGTTCGAGTCCCTTTCGGTGTACCAAAAAAGAGGAGGCCGAAGCCTCCTCTTTTTTGGGAATAACGAACAGGTTTAATAGAGTCTCGCAAATGGGGTGCATCTCTCTTTAGGGTGGGGTGCATTTTGCTTTCACCCGGAATGTAAATGGGGTGCAACCCGAAAACCGGGTGGGGTGCAGCCATCTCCGCGTGGGGTACAGACCTGGGGGGTGGGGTGCAATCCCTATTTACCCCTTGTAATAGGGCGATTTTAGCATACCAGCAATTTTGTTTTCTGTTTCCTCAATGGCTTGCTGAAGTCGTTCAACTGCGGCAGTATCATTTCGTGCCTCTGCCTTTGCTAACTCAATTTCGTACTCTCTCAAAATAGCCTCTAAATCTGCAACTTTTCCTTTTACATCAAGAAAATGTGTCATAGTGTTGTTCCTCCTAACCAAATAATTATATGAGCCTATTTGTTAGACTTGTTATCATTTCGCCAATTCTTTTGCATGTAACTAACCAAATCATATTTCTTATCCTCTTCACGGCGAGCGAGAATGGGTGCGAAGATTGCGGCGTTTCGTTGAGTAATCTTCACATTATCAAAGCTGGCACGAACTTCTTCCGGTGTAGGTGGAAGTGTCTTATCCCGGTAGATGGTAACTTCCAACGCCCAGTCATCCCGTGTCCATTTGGTGCAGAGGTATTCCCACATACGCTCATCTATGTAGTCCAGCCTGGGTTCTGCGCCAAGTTCTGATCGTTTCAAGACAGTGGCATGTTCTGCCATCAGTTCCCATATTAAGGTTGCCATAGCATCACGCAGTTTGTCCAAAGCGTCCTTCTTTTCCGTGCCTACCAAATCTATGGGTTCACCGGCACGATACCAAATATTCTTTTGCCTATACTCTTGATGCATAGCAATAGGTACAACTTTGCAGCCAGTGCGCTGAGCTAATATCCAAGGGCTTGCAAACAGAGGTTGTACCAAGAGGTTTTCGGTATTGTTCCAGGCTCCTTCGGCGTAAATGATTACACTGGTGTTATTCTCCAAAACGCGCACCATCTTCTCCACAGCGTCCTTGCGATTCTGTGGATCAACCTTATTCACAAACACCATACCACACAGCCAAGCGGCATACAGCAGCGGATTATGCTCTACCTGATCCGGTGTACCGATTAAGGTATAGGCACTGCGATCAACAACAGCATAGTTAGTAATGATATCATCCACAAAAGAATGGGTAGATACAAATATGTACGGTACGCCCTTCCCTAATTTGGGATAGGATTCTACATGAATCTGCCGCCCGGATGCCAGCCTTAGAAGAGAGCGCAGCGCAGGTTTGATAAGCCGTCGAAACTTAAAGCCAAAGGAAGTTGCAAAGGTTTTGGGTGTAGACTTTTCCACCCGAGTCAACAAGAAGTTCGTCCACATTCTATTTCCTCATGATTTTATTCCATTTTCTCAAGTGTACGATAGTCCACTTTACCGACCAGCGTCAAAGGAAGTTTTTCAACAAATCGATACGCCATAGCAACATCACGTTCCGGCAAATAGATTTTACTAAACCGGTCAATATCATCGACAAGGGCATCTTTCGCTTCCATACCATCCTCAACTACAATAAATGCCGTTGGAATTTTTCCGTTCTTGTTATCTGGATTAGGCATACCAACAACCGCACAATCTTTCACACCAGGATGTCTTGTAACAACTTCTTCAATTTGAGAAGGCCAAACATTATGCCCATCAGGACGGATAACCATCCGCTTAATGCGGTCAACAATGTAGATAACGCCATCTACTGTCATATAGCCAATGTCGCCAGTGTGAATCCAGACCTTGCCATCTGGATGCTTACGCATAACTTTGCTTGTTTCAGAATCGTTTTGATAGTATCCCAACATCATTGTGCTGCCAGTCATACAAAGCTCGCCTTGCACATTGTACCCCAATTCTTCACCTGTTTCATGGTCAATAACCTTAACCTCGGTATAATGGGTTGGAATTCCGACACTACCAGGAATATTGCATGCATCTGTTGCGGTGAATGTTGCAGCAGATCCCATTTCTGTCATGCCATAACCCTTTAGGATTGTGTATTTACAACCATGTTCTTTAAAGAATTGATTAATATGATCTTCGGTACTTGCCAACAAGCGGTCTCCGCCGGTAATGGCGCACATAAGGAAATCCAGCTTTTGGTTTCCTACTTCTGCACTGTTTGCAAGTCCTTCAAAAAATGCAGGTACGCCAACAACATGATTAGGTTTGTGCTTTAACACCAGCTCCGCAAACTTTTTCGGTTCAAAAACAGGAATTAAGGTGTTTTCCAAGCCAGCACAGAACGGGATAAAGAAACCGAACACCAAACCATAAGCAATAAACGGTGGCATAATTTCGAGAAATCGTTCGCCTTCATAAAGCCTGGGAGCATCATAAAAGGCCTGAACTGCCATTGCAGTCATACTGTCATTAGACAGTAATGCACCTTTAGATATTCCTGTTGTTCCGCCTGTGTAGATTATTGCGGCAGGTGTATACTTTTTGTATGATGCATAGATTGGAGTTGCGTTTTTGCCATTTGCAATAAAAGTTTTCCAATATTGAAACCGATTATCTGCAGGAATATGCGGAATCTTTCTGCCTTTTGTAAGTTTAAATCCAGCGGCCATATGCACCGGCATGGATTCTGATAGCGGCACAACTATAATCTGTTCCAGTTCTGTTTTATCGACAATCTGAAGAATCTTGGGAAGAAAAACATCCACAACCACAAGCACTCGTGACTTGGCTGCGTTTATTCTGTCTTTAATCAACTCTGCATTTGTACGTGGTTCAATCAGATTACATACTGCACCAATCTTATTTAAGCCATAAACAGAATACACAGTTTCTGGCATCGTAAGCATACATAAAGAAACTAATTCGCCTTGTTTTATACCGAGGTTAGCAAAAGCCTTTGCTGCATTATCAATCCGTGCAAACATCTGTGCGTAAGTACTCTTCTTGCCAAAATACTTAAGCGCAGGTTTCTCTAAATGATCCTTGTTGCAACTCCAAATATATTCATAAATTGTACACTCAGGCAAAGGGGCATTGATTGCTTCCTCTGAGTAGTATTTCAGCCAAGGTTTGTCTATAGAGGGATAGCCTGTTAATTGCTTTTCTTCCATTGATTCTCTCTCCTAAAAACAAAAAGTGCGGCTACCGAAGTAACCGCACAAAAAACGCAAACTCCGATAGTCGCCAAACCAATTCAATATAAGGGCATTAATGCACACCAATACTGACGGAATTTGCATTTTTATCAAATTCACAGTATTGGCAAAAAAAGGGTATAGTATCCCTATAGGAATACAAAAAAAGAAATGCCCCTATCATATATTAAATTGGTTTGGCATAGTCAGTTTAGCACACTTTTATATGGAAATCAACAAAAAATTGCAGCCATGCACAGATGCAGCTGCAATTCATATAATAATCATTCATTTGTGAAGTTGATCAATTCGTTACACGCAGACCCTATTCGCTACACGGAGAGGGTAATTCGTTGCACGCAGACCCTTATTATTTACACGGAAACGGCTATTCGTTACACGGCTCGATAGGGGCAATTTCAAAGAAATACACATTCCCCAATAGCCATTTTCTGCAAATGTTCTGTTTTTTATGCAATATGTGTATTCCTACATTGTTTTGAATATAAAAAGTTCCCGCCTATCTCTATTAAAGTTAGACGGGAAATGTGGTTCACCGGAAGGGACTCGATATGCATTTTGCTCCCGGAGGAGCAAAATAAAGGTAGCCACCAGTGTTTGCACTGGTGGCAGCAACTGTCCACTGGACAGTTGCATGTAAATGGGTTCGAGTCCCTTCCGGTGTACCAAAAAAAGAGGAGGCCGAAGCCTCCTCTTTTTTTGGTACACCGGAAGGGACTCGAACCCCCAACCCTCGGAACCGGAATCCGATGCTCTATCCATTGAGCCACCGGTGCGTGCCAAAGTATTATAGCAGATACCGGGCGGTTTGTAAAGGGGGATTTTTTATTTTTCCGGGAAATTACACGTCAACGGTCTGTCCCGTGGACAGATAGTGAAGCTTCGGGATCACCGGGCGCATAAACCGGTACTGTTCCGTTCCCGTACAGTGGCAGGTATAATACTCCGTTTCGTAGCTTGCCAGGGTCTTGGCCCGGTTCCGCAGAGCCTCGTCCATGGGAAGCTTGGAAAAATGGAAGCCGCCTACAAGGACATGGGGCGAAAACCACTCCATGATATTTTCGATGCCCTTATGGGAACAGCCGCTGATGAGGATGCGTTTTCCCTTCTCCTCCAAAAGCAGGTACTGCTCATGGTCGAAGGTATCCGGGACCGAAATGCCGTTCTTTATGGCCCGGAAGTTAGCTGTCCCCTCCCCCGTTCTTGGGCGGTCATTACAATGATACAGCCACATGTTCTCCCCGATGGGATGGACGGGATCTGTGGTGATCAGTCTGTGGGACTGGGCAACCGGCGCAACACCGATCTTTTTCCCCTCCCCGTTGAAATGGGGTTCAAAGGCCGTTGGGGTCAGATAAACTGGAGCCTTTTCGTTTGTTTGCAGGAACTGGTTCAGGCCGCCCCCGTGGTCATAGTGACCGTGGGACAGCACCGCAAGATCCACAGCTTTCAGATCGATCCCCAGCTTTTGGGCATTTTGGGCATATAAGTCCGATTGGCCCATGTCAAAAAGGATGGTCTTCCCCTGGGTTTCAATGAGCAAGGACAGCCCATGCTCCGCATCAAGCTGAGGCGTTTGGGTGGTGTTTTCCACCAGGCAGGTGATCTTCACCGATTACCACACCTTCTTTCACGATATTCTTATAGAGCGGTACAGAATCTTTGAATTTTTCAAAGCTGTATTGATCCTGAAGCTTGATGGACAGCCATTTTGAAAATGATTTATTAGTTCTGCTCCGCTCTGAAACGAAGCAAGTACATTTGTTGTAACCACTCTGGCTGTTTATCAAGCTCGGATTCCAATTTGGTAAGCGTTCGCTTGCCAACCCTTCTGTCAAAAATCGCAAACATTCTGATTAGCGGATTATTTGAGCGTAAGCTTTCTTGGATATCCTGGTTGCGGTAATTCTCGAGGGCATTACAAAACTCTTCATCAGTATATTCTGTTCGATCCGTTATAGGATGTTTATCAAGTAATGGCCAAAACTCTGTCCAATACTCGCCCATGCCTTTTGGATTCTTATTGCACGTATATCCATTATCAATAAAATAGGCGTTAACGGTCTCCCACGAAAAGCGTTTCACTTGTTTGCCGTCAATACAAATCTCGAAGATGTGGCATCCATCCATCCCGACATACGAAGTGCAGCCATATCGAATTCTTCCCCGTAATGATTCCGCAAGCATATCCTGTTCCAAGTATTTTCTCATTCCGCTCCAAGAACCAAGTATTTTACTCATTCAATCACCGCCTTTTCCTACAGTATACCATAAAAAGAAAATAACCGCAACCTTACATCAAAGTTGCGGTTATTCTTTGAAGACTCACCCTAGTTTTGATACAAATGCCCCCCTTTTTGAGTCAAGGGGGGCAAAGCCATTTGGGGGGATGCATTTTATGCCGAAGGGGGTGGGCAAACGCTTGCGTTTAATTAAGATATTTGCTGAAGAATTGCTTTGTTTCGGGAACACATATAACCTTAAACATATATTTTCCATCATTTCCTCTAAAAACAATATAAGCACAACCAGCATTACTATATCGGTAGCCGCGCACTCGCATTGAATAACCAATCAGAATTTCCGCAGTCTCAATTTCGCACATGGAAAACTTTTTTTCTTTTTTGACACCGAAATAGTAATCTGTTACAGAAACCACATCGTCAACGATTTCAATAAATGCTTTCTCCATATCCTTTTGTACTATTGCAATTAGTATTGCAAGCATCAATACAGGAGTAAGTATAACAACGGCGGGCATAACACTATCTATATACAAGAAACATACGATGGCTATAAAAAGAAATAACGAAACTATCAAACAAAAACTGATCGCAAGCATAATCTTAACAGACTTCTTAGTTTCGATTTTTGGTGTTCTATCGTGGGTGTTAAACCTCACAGCAATCACCTCTTTGCTATAATATCGCATGTTTGTTTCCGGAATTCAACGATTGTCCTTTCAAATCGACGATTATAGTTGTAATTTAACGAGCACTTGTCTTTTAATGATTTGATATAATATACAGCGTTGTCGTATATCATATCCGCAGGGTATATCACCCGCTCCGTAAGGAATGGATATCCTTAAAAAGGCGCAATACGGTACGTAAATATAGATAAAAACGAAGAAAAGGTACGCAAGGACACTATTCGACAAATTGGAATTGGCTTATCTCTTGAATGCTTTATTTACACCTATAAAGATCGAAGTAGAAACAACAATGCCTAATGAGTTTAAGATTATATCGTTCATATCAAATGCTCTGCCGAAAATCGGTTGCAGAACCTCAATTATTACAACTGTCAAAAGTCCACAGAGAACAGTTTTTTTCCATGCGGGGTATTTCTGTGATAACGGTAACAGAACACCAAAAGGCAGGAACATCAAAAAGTTTCCGATCGTTTCACCGCTGATGTGGTTGAAGAAATCGGGGACAAGGTCAAAAGCGCCACCAAACCAGCCAATGGTTCTGCCTGGGTCCATATGGTAGAACAATTTATACCAAAAGATGTTCATCAAATCCAAACCTACGACCAAGCATACAAGTCCTGTCATATAGCAGACAAAAGTACATGAGAGCAATTTTCTGCCGATAGGTGTTTCCTTGTCTGTTTTAAATCTAATAAAACCATATATTGCACTGACTACTAATGCAAAAGGGAGTACTTGTAAAAAATAGCCAACATATGTATCAAAAAAGAAGTATTGAAAGGTCATATATAAAGGCCTCCTTTGTCCAATTCAAATTTGTTTCATTGAATATATCAAAAATTGTTGCAAATTTCAATGATATATCGCAGTTAAATTATAACACTAAACGGCTGGTTCTTCCACTGAACCAGCCGTTTCTCTATAAAATATTTTTGCAGGCTGTACCTTTCGGCACAGCCTGCTTTTTTGCTGGGGCTTTTTTTACAGCCCCTATCACACATTGCCTTATTATGATACAGGGGCGGCTCTTTGACCGTCACCGCCCGTGTGGGTGATATGTTGTTATGTCTTACTTCAAGATCTTGAACTTGCCGATTACGGGAAGCTCTTTTGCGCGTCCGTTGGCGGCATTGACGATGCCGAGGACGGCGAGTACCAGGAACACCAAAGAGCACAGGCCGATGATGCTGCTGATAAAGTACAATCTCCAGGAGATGGCAAGGATGATCCAGTTAAGGATGCTGTAAACGATGCTCCACGCAACGCAGGCGATAAACAGAGTCAAGCCCTGATTGGCGTGGAAGCGGGCGAACTTAGATCCCTTCGCCGCAAACATTGGGATAAACACCAGCGGGCCGAGGTAGGCAAGGATGCCCATTGCCTTGTTGTTGGTAATGTCCGCCTGATCGAACTCTGCCGTCGCATCGGCGGTGTTGTTAAGATTTGCAAACTTGGCAGAAAAATCGGTCTGTGCCGTGTTCTGCTGAGTCTGTGCCTGCTGTTCGGGGGCAGGAGCCTCCATCGGGTTTCCGCAAGAGGGACAGAATTTTACGCCCTCGTCAACTTTGGTTCCGCATTTTCCGCAATATGCCATAGTAATTTCCTCACTTTCGTATTATTTCAGTTGCTGACCGCAGTTGGGGCAGCATTTGTCGTTCTTTTTGCATTTGGTCTTGCAGTTGGGGCATTTCTTCTTTTTGGTCAGGGTCACGATAATGATCACGATCACAAGAATGACCACGATTGCAATAGCGATCCAAATGAAGATACACAGTCCAAGCGGTACGGGGCAAAAGCCGCAGAGGGAGCATTTATCCTTTTCGTCCACAGGGGGCTTTTCGTTGGGTGCCTTGCCTGTGTCATCAGGATTCTCCTGTGTGCCGCCGCCGTTTAACTCAAGCACGTTCGACCATTCGGAGGGGCCGTGGGTGCCGGTGAAGCGGATGCGGAGCTTGACGCCCGAGTTTTCCTCAATGGGTACGTCATCATTGTACGCGCCTCGGCTGCCGTTCCAGAGGCACCAATCGCCCCAGGAATCTGCGGTGCTGAACTCGATCCATTCACCGCCGTCAATGCTGACCTGGGTTTCAAGCCCGTCGAACTGACCTTCTTCTTTCATCAAGTAGTACACACCTGTCATCCACACCGATTCGGGCGTGGTCTGTGCGTACTCAATGTGGCTGTTGTCGTCACCCATAGACAGCACGATCTTCATATCAGAGATGATGGGAGCTGCATATGTAGTCGGCTCGTCGGGGATGATCTGCGTACCGTTCTTGCCGAAGACGGCGCTTTCCGACCAGTCGGAGAATTTCGACTGTTTCTCGCCGATCTCGTTGTTTTCGGCATCAAAGGTCTCCCACTCCATATAGTAGCGGCAGCGGATGTAAAGACTGTGATTTTCCACATCGAAGGAATAGATATCCTGCTCGTAGCCGTCACCCGTAAACTTCTCGGTAAGAATGGCGGGCTTATAGGGAACGAAGGTATCGGAATCGGGGCCTTCGTAATAGGTCAGCCAGAAGAACTCAAAGTCCTCAATCAGTTCAGAG